>VFLG01000052.1 GCA_009885195.1 Gallionellaceae bacterium | reverse complement strand
GTGAACGGCGCGGGCAAAACGACCTCTATCGGCAAGCTGGCGAAATATTTTCAGGGGCAGGGCAAATCGGTGCTGCTGGCCGCTGGCGACACTTTCCGCGCCGCCGCACGCGAGCAACTGATGGAATGGGGGGCGCGCAACAATGTTACGGTCATCGCACAACATAGCGGCGACCCGGCTGCGGTCATCTATGATGCGGTACAAGCAGCACAGGCGCGTAACATCGATGTGGTGCTGGCCGACACCGCCGGACGGCTTTCTACCCAGGCGCATCTGATGGAAGAAATCAAGAAAATAAAGCGCGTCATTGCCAAGGCGCTGCCCGATGCTCCGCATGAAGTGCTGCTGGTGCTGGACGCCAACACCGGGCAGAACGCGCTCAGCCAGGTCAAGGCGTTCGACAGCGCGCTGGGCGTCACCGGGCTGGTGCTGACCAAACTGGACGGCACGGCCAAGGGCGGTGTCATCGCCGCCATCGCCAAGGCGCATCCGATACCGATACGCTTTATCGGGGTCGGCGAAGGTCTGGACGATTTGCGCCCATTTGTGGCGGAGGATTTTGTTGCGGCGTTGTTGGGGTTGGACGAATGATAAAAACCTTTATCCACGAAAGACACGAAAATCACGAAATTGTCCGCTATCCTTTTTTCGTGCCTTTCGTGCTTTTCGTGGACACGATTTTGAATTTGAAATGATCTCCTTCAACCAAGTCAACAAGCGTTATCCTGGCGGCTATCAGGCGCTGAAGAACGTCTCGTTTAACATTGCCGAGGGTGAAATGGTGTTCCTCACCGGCCATTCCGGCGCAGGCAAAAGTACCCTGCTCAAACTGATCGCTGCCATTGAACGGCCCAACAGTGGCAGCGTGGTAGTCAAGGGGCAGAACATTGCCGCGCTCAAAGGAAGCGCCATCCCCTATTTGCGCCGCAACCTCGGCTTGATCTTCCAGGATCACAAGCTGCTGTTTGACCGCAGCGTATTTGACAACGTGGTTTTACCGCTGGAAATCTGCGGCTTCGATCACCGCGAAAGCAGCAAGCGCGTGCGTGCCGCGCTGGACAAAGTGGGGCTGTTGCAGCGCGAAAAATCCAGCCCGATCGCGCTCTCCGGCGGCGAGCAACAGCGCCTGTGTATCGCCCGCGCCATCGTCAATCGCCCCTCCATTTTGCTGGCGGACGAACCGACCGGCAATCTCGACGCCGACTATGCCAGCGACATCATGGGCATCTTCAAATCGTTCCATCAGGTTGGCGTCACCCTGCTGATTGCCACCCATGACGAAAATATCCTGCGTCAGTTTGAGGGGCGCGCGCTGGCGCTTAAACAAGGGGAACTGCACGCCTCTTCGACAGGATCAGGACAGGCATGAAAAACTGGCTGATCCAGCATGTCCGCGTGCTGCTGTTTACCCTGCGCCGCCTGCGCACCGCCCCGCTATCCAGCCTGCTCAACATTCTGGTCATCGGCATTGCGCTCAGCCTGCCTGCCGGCCTGTATGTGCTGTTGCACAACATACAGAGCATGGCCGAACAGGCCGCCAGCACGCCGCAGATCAGCGTATTCCTGAGCATGGACGCCAGTGCGGACGATATTGCCCGCATCGGCAAACAGTTAAATCAACATCAGGCTATCGGCCGGATCGAGTTTGTGCCGCGCGACCGGGCGCTGGTGCAACTCGAGCAAACTACCGGACTGGCCGACGTGATCGGCGGCCTGACCCAAAACCCGCTGCCGGATGCCTACCTCGTCTATCCGAAAAAACCGGATGCGAAGGCGCTGGAAGCGCTGCGCGACGAATTGCAAAAATGGCCCAAACTCGAGTATGTGCAACTGGATTCAGCCTGGGTACACAAACTGGAAGCCTTGCTCAAATTTGGCCGACTGGCGGCGCTGATACTCGCCGTGCTGCTGAGCTTTGCGCTAGTGACCGTTACCTTCAACACCATCCGCCTGCAAATCCTCACCCGGCGCGATGAAATCGAAGTGTCCAGACTGATCGGTGCCACCGACTCCTTCATCCGTCGCCCTTTCCTGCATTTCGGCCTGTTGCAGGGATTGCTGGGTGGCGTGACGGCGTGGCTCATCATCGCTGTAAGCCTGCTGCTGCTCAACAGCAGCCTGGACGGGCTGACTCAGTTGTATGCCAGCAGCTTTACCCTGCGCCCGCCCGCTATGGGCGATAGCCTCACGCTGCTGCTGTTCTCAGCCTGCCTCGGTTGGCTGGGTGCATGGCTGTCGGTCGCACAACATTTGTCGCAAATTGAACCTCGATAAGGATTTGGCACTCTTAGGCGTTGAGTGCTAAAATTTAGCCCAAGGAGGATACCAGCATGAATCAAACTTTTGCATTACCTATACCATCGGCAGTGGGTAGCTTGGAAAGCTATATTCAGACAGTGAACCGCTTCCCCTTGCTGACCCAGGAAGAGGAACTGGACTTGGCTGCCCGTTTCCACCGTGACGATGACCTGGAAGCGGCGCGTCAGCTTATTGTGTCGCACCTGCGCGTCGTGGTCAGCGTGGCGCGCGGTTATGCCGGTTATGGCCTGCCGCAGGCGGACTTGATTCAGGAAGGCAATATTGGCTTGATGAAGGCCGTCAAACGCTACGACCCGGAGCGCGGCGTGCGCTTGGTATCGTTCGCACTGCACTGGATACGCGCCGAAATGCACGAGTATATTCTGCGTAACTGGCGCCTGGTCAAGATTGCCACCACCAAGGCTCAGCGCAAGCTGTTCTTTAATCTGCGCAGCATGAAGCAAGGGCTGGGATCGCTCAAACCGCAAGAGGTCAATGCGATCGCGCAGCAGCTCAATGTCAGCGCAAGCGACGTGAGGGAAATGGAAACCCGTTTCAACGGCCAGGAAGTGGCGCTGTATCCGGACACGGACGACGAAGATAGCGGCTATGCACCTATCGCCTACCTGGCAGCCACTGCGGACAACGAGCCTTCGCGCCTGCTCGAACAAAAGCAGATGGAGGCTCAGGAAAGTTCAGGCTTGACAAATGCATTGGCGAGCCTGGACGAGCGCAGCCGCCGCATTATCCAAGCGCGCTGGCTGGGCGAGAGTGGCACCGCCACACTGCATGAACTGGCCGATGAATTCGGCGTGTCGGCCGAACGCATACGCCAGATCGAGCAAAAGGCCATGGCGAAAATGCAGCTTGCGCTGCTGCCTGCAGCCCAGTGACAGCAATAGCGCTTCATTCTGTTTGGAACTGAAGATGCGGTTGTGCGGATGACCTTTTGCGGGGTATCGTTTGACTTGGCGGCCCAAAGGTCAATACACTCATCGATGGCCGCGCCGAAAAAACATTCAACCACGTAAAATTACTCACAAAAATCATATGCCAGCCAACGCGACCGTATTGTCGGTAGTCGTACCCATGTACAACGAAGCGGACAATGTCGGCGAATTTTACGCGCGGGTAAAAATCGTGCTGGAGCAGATCGGCGAGCCGTGGGAAATCGTGTGCGTCAATGACGGCAGCGGCGATGCCACGCTGGCGCAACTGGTCGCGCTGCACCATGCCGACGCACGCGTGAAAGTGATCAATTTTTCGCGCAACTTTGGCAAAGAAATCGCGCTCACCGCCGGCATCGACCATGCATGCGGCCAGGCGGTGATTCCGATAGACGCGGATTTGCAGGATCCGCCCGAGCTGATTGCCGAGCTGGTCGCAAAATGGCGCGAGGGTTATGACATCGTCAACGCCACGCGGCGCTCGCGACAGGGCGAAAGCTGGCTGAAGCGCGCCACCGCCAGGGTCTTTTACAGCGTGTTGGAAAATATGGCGGACATTCCTATTCCACGCAACACCGGCGATTTCCGCCTGCTGGCGCGTCCAGCGGTGGATGCCTTGAAACAGCTACCGGAGCGCACCCGTTTCATGAAGGG
Organism: Gallionellaceae bacterium; assembly: GCA_009885195.1. GTDB lineage: Bacteria > Pseudomonadota > Gammaproteobacteria > Burkholderiales > Gallionellaceae > Nitrotoga. Next base: position 10,729 of record VFLG01000052.1, on the reverse strand, counting down.
TTTATTCGCCTGGGTCGGTTTCAAACAGGCCATTGTGCTGTACGACCGCCACCCGCGCCACGCCGGGCTGACCAAATGGAATTATTGGCGCTTGTGGAATTTCGCCATCGGCGGCATCGTTTCATTCAGCACCGTGCCGCTGAAAGTCTGGAGTTATTTCGGCTTTGGCATCGCCACGCTGGCTTTCCTGTACGCGCTGTTTCTGGTGTCGCGCACCCTGCTGTATGGGATTGAACTGCCGGGTTATGCGTCCTTGATGGTGGCTGTGCTGTTTATGGGCGGCATCCAGCTCATCACCCTGGGCGTGCTGGGCGAATATCTGGGACGAATCTACGACGAAACCAAACGCCGCCCGCTGTACATCGTGCGCGATTATTACGGCATCGAGACGGACGCGGACTAAAGTATGGACGCGCGCATTTACGCCGAAATGGCGGCACTGGAGGATAGGCATTGGTGGTTTGCCGCACGCAGAAAAATTCTCGACAAGCTGATCTCGACGTTACCCTTGCCGGCGGATGCACAAATCCTGGAAGCCGGCTGTGGCACTGGGGGTAATCTGACTATGTTGGCACACCACGGGCGAGTGTACGGCATGGAGGCCAACACGCAGGCGCTCGAATTGGCCGCAGCCAAAGGCGTGGGCGCTTGTGCGGCGGGTCGCCTGCCCGCGCCGATTCCTTTTGTCGGCCAGACCTTCGACTTGATCGCGCTGCTGGACGTAATGGAACATCTGGACGAAGACGCGGCCGCTTTGCGCGCATTGCGAGCGCGCTTGAAGCAGGGCGGCTGGCTGCTGATCACCGTACCGGCGTACCCTTTTTTATGGAGCCGCCACGATGAACTGCATCATCACAAACGCCGCTATGTTGCGCGTGATTTGCGCGCCGTGATCGAGGCTGCCGGTTTGCGCGTACACTATCTGAGTTACTTCAACACTTGGCTGTTTCCGCTGGTCGCCGCTGCGCGCCTGGCGCGTGTGGGGGATGGGCACAGCGGCGATCTGGCCTTGCCCAACAAATTCGCAAACGCGCTGCTCACAAAAATATTCGCCAGTGAACGCCTGCTGCTGGGCCGCGTCGCGTTACCCTTCGGCGTGTCGCTGCTTGCGCTGGCGCACAATCCCGAATGACCGATTCAAACATATGCGACTATCTGGGGCGAAATTTACGACGAAACCAAACGACGCGCGCAACTCGCTATCGGCCTATGACTAAGGATTTCGATGACTCTTGAGAATGAACTGATCGAGTTGCAGCAAACGCTCTATACGTCCAGAAACCCGACTCGACGCTGGCTCCATTGCACCCGGCGTGACTGGATCATCGATGCGCTGCGTCGCACCATCGGCGATCAGCATCGGCGGGCAATTGAGGTGGGGCCGGGGTCGGGTATCTATGTGCCGATTTTAGCCCAGCTCTATGATGAGGTGGTTGCGCTGGACATTGAGCAGGTATACCTTAATCATGTAAGCCACCTGACCGGTATTCACCAAAATTTGGTGCTGAAAATTGATGACATTACCGCTTCCAGCCTGCCGTCTGAAACTTTCGACCTTGTTCTGTGCACCGAGGTTGTGGAACATATTCCAGATTCACTATCCGCACTGCGAGAAATGCATCGCCTGCTTCGCCCCGGCGGGACGCTGGTGTTATCTACCCCCCAGCGCTACAGTCCACTCGAAGTGACGGCGAAGATCGCGTTTCTTCCAGGCGTAATTAATCTGGTTAGATTTATCTATCAGGAACCTATTCTTGAAACAGGCCATATCAACTTAATGACAGCAGGACAGGTAACACGGCAATTGGAACAAGCAGGTTTCCATATCCAGGAAAGTTACAAGTCCGGCATGTATATTCCCTTGGTGGCCGAATTTTTCGGAGACGCAGGGGTTAGACTCGAGCGGTGGCTTGAATCAAAATTACGCGGTGGTTCTCTTGACGGCCTTTTGTGGACACAATGCTACATTGCCAAGGCATGACCTCTCCAGATAAAGGCAGCGGGACACACGGAACGACCCTGTCTCTATTTCAAGCAAATGCGGCTTGGCTCGGCAGGTTTGTTGCGGTCGGTCTTGTGGGAGCTACTATCTATTATTCCGCTTTATGGGCTATGGTAGAAATGTTGGGGATATCAGTTCTGGTGGCAACAAGCATTGCCTTTGTGCTGGTAACAATTGAGAACTACGCGCTGCATCATGGGTGGACGTTTGCCAGCGCCCATTCCCATTCCGTCGCTTTTCCCAGATTTGTGTTCATGAATGTTATTGGTTTCTGGATGAACTTTGGAATCATGGCCGCCGGGTTACACTATCTTTCCTTGAGCTATTTGCTGGTGCAAGCCTTCGCTATTGTCGCCGTAGTGGCCTGGAATTTTGTGGTGAGTTCGTACTGGATTTTCAGGGAAATCAAGCAGCAGCCGAATAGGTAGGATTTTCACCGTCAAAGACGGGCAGCAGACGGAAAGATGAAGGTATTTTTATGGTCAAGAAAATCGTGAGCGCACCGGCGGGCAGCATGTGGGCCAAAGGCCCGCTGTTCGCCTATATGCTGGTGGCGCTGTTTAGCGTACTGCCGTATCTTAACGTGTTGCACGGCGAGTTTGTCATAGATGACGTGGCGTTCTACGTGGACAACCCGGCCTTTGCCGCCGACCCCAACATCGCTCGCTTCTTTGTCACCAGCGTATGGGAGCACTCCAGCCTACAGATCAAGAGCGACCCACTGTATCGCCCTCTGTTCCTGACGGTCATGTGGATCAACCAGACCCTGTTCGGCAGCAACGTGGTGGCGCATCACCTGTTCAACATCGGCCTGCACCTCGCCGCCGCACTGTTGCTGCTGCAACTCCTGCGCCGTCTGTTGCCCGAATCGGGGTTGCTGCCCGCGCTGGCGGGGACGCTGATCTTTGCCGCGCATCCGGTACACGTTCAGGCAGTAGCTTGGATCGGCGCCTACGGCCACATCATGGCGACCGCGCTGCTGCTGGGAGCGATGCTCTGTTATTTGCGCCATATCGGGGGCGCGACCGGGTACTGGCTCGGCCTGTCGTTGGTATTATTCGCGCTCGCGCTGCTCACCCTGGAGACGGCGGTGGTATTCCCGCTCCTGATCACCGCCTACGAGTACCTGCGTTTGCGGCGAATCCATCTCAGGCGTGTGATCCCGTTTTGGGCAGTACTGGTTCTTTATTTCGTCGTGCGCAAACTGGTTCTGGGACAGGCGGCGCCGTTGGACATCGGCAATCTGTCGGCTTGGGGTACGGCGCTCGCCTTCGCTGTGGGGTATGTTGAATTCCTGTTTGTGCCTTGGCCGCAGTTTGTTTACCTGGACATGCCCGCCGGGGGGGTCGTCACGCCGACCGGGGGCGTACTCGCGTTGTTGCTGGTCGCCGCTGTGGCGGTGGCGGTGCGCCTGCAAACATCGGGGAAAGAAGTGCTGCTGTTCGGCTTGTGCTGGATCGTGCTTGCCTTGACGGTGCCCGTCATTTCTGCGCTTAACCCCTTCCCGCTCTTTGCATTGCGGGCACTATATCTGCCCTCGGTCGGAGTCAGCATCCTGGTGGCCTGGATGGTCGCGGTGTCGTTGCGCGAACAGCGTACTATCGCCTGGGCTGCCATCGCACTTCTGCTCATGGCGGCAGTACCGGCAACCCTGCTGGCCAACCGCGATTGGCTGGTCAACACCAAGGTGTACGAAAGGATACTTTTAGTCACGCCCACAGCGAATGCCGCCATCGCCTTGGCCAATCTCTACGATAAGCGGGGAGACGCGGCGGCCGCAGAGCGCGTCCTGCTGCGAGCCGCCGAGCATGCGCAGGATGACCCGTCGCGGGTCAGCGTATATGAGCGCATGGGCCTGCTATATGGCACCCGCGGTGCCGTGGCCCAGAGCGAGCAGTATTACCGGAAGGTCTTGGAACTGGCACCCAAGCGTTCCTCGGCTTGGGTCGGTCTTGGCAACAATGCATGGGCGCGCGGCGAGATGCAGTCGGCGTTGGATGCCTATCTGACGGCAGCGGAGTCCGATCCGGCAAACTACGAGGCCAGCCACAATGTTGCGCTTGCCTACCAGCGGCTGGGGGACCAGTCGCGTGCCGCCGAATATTTCCAGCGTGCGCGCAATCTGCAGCAGATGACGGCTGGGAACTGAGTGCAAACTATCACACAGAACATGCAGGACGCCATTAATTCAGAATCCGACTTCCACTAATCACTTAACGAATTAAATGAAACAAACAACGGGCTTACTCGACATTCTTGGCGCATCTGAACCCCAGGTCAATCAACGCGGTACGGGGACGCAAATGCATGCGTTTGGCGGTACGGAACACCACGCTGATCGAGTCATAATGGCCGGAACTGGCCATGCCGCCGCGCACCACGCGCTGATCCTTGCCATAGTTCTTATTAGCGCTTGAAGGGGGCGCGTCAGGATAGGCTTCATACCAATCGCTGACCCATTCCGCGACATTGGCCGCCATATCGTAAACGCCATAGCCGGACTTGTCGTCTGGATAAGAGCCTATAGGCGAATAAGGAATGTCAGAGTCGTTGGACATGGTATTTACTTTCTTTGGATCCCATCTATTTCCCCATGGAAATTCGAAACCCTGAGGACCGCGCGCCGCTTTTTCCCATTCGGCCTCGGTCGGCAAGCGCTTGCCCGCCCAGTAGCAATAATCGTTGGCATCAGACCATGTGACCATGGTTACCGGGTAAGTATCGCGCACCGCATTTATTTTCTCCAACTCGGCCAGTAACGCCTCATGAGTCATGGCGGTTACATCCATGTCCAGCCGGAAATTGTTGGTGGCAAGCTGGCGCAACACGTCCAGCGACAAAGAGCGCAAATCTTCGCTGCTGGCGTCATAGGCATTCTGCCGCCATGAAAGCGGCACTTTATGCTGGGTCGCAGTTGTGAAAATGCGGTATTGGGCGTTGCTCACTTCATATTTATCTATCCGGAAGGCGGGCAGTGTAAGCTTGTGCGCCGGACGCTCATCGACATACAGCTCGTCATTAAATCCGAAGGGATTGAGCGCATTGGCTTCACGCCACATGTTGAGGTTATCCTCTTTGTCGCTGCCCATGGTAAATTCGCCCGCCGCCACCAACACCATGCCGTCATCGGCCGGCTTGACCGCATCTTGCTTTGGCGGCGTTGCGCAAGCGGTCAACAGCAAGCAAAAAATTCCGCCACATAAATGTTTAATTCGCATCTTTAGCGCACCTGAAACCCATGCTGGAATTTTTCACATTGGGTTTAAAATAACTGCGGTTGAACACCGGCGCAGAAACGCCGCATTGGTAAAAAGAGCAATCCCACCACGAGCCACCCTTCAGGGTTTTGTATAGCTCGCCATAGTTTTCGCTGGGCCAGACATTGCCAGGATACTGTGTATACCAGGAGTCAGTCCACTCCCACACATTGCCCGACATGTCGTACAAGCCGTAAGGGCTTTTACCGGCTTCAAAAGATCCGACCGGTGTGGTATCACCTTCTATATTGAGCGATTTCCAGCGCACCGGTGAATTTACTTTATTCACATCAAATTCGTCGCCCCACGGATAATCTCTGCCATCTGTGCCACGCGCCGCTTTTTCCCATTCAATATCGGTCGGCAAGCGCCCGCCTGTCCACTCGCAATAGGCCTTGGCGTCGTCCCAACTGACGAATACCACAGGGTGGTCTACTTTGCCCTCGGGATAAGTGCGATTGCGAAAATGCGATGGCGATTTTCTGTTGGTGGCGTCTATGAATTGCTTGTATTGCAAATTGGTCACTTCATACTTGTCAATTTGGAATGCCTTGACGTCCACAATATATTCCGGACCTTCATCGGGCAGGCGGTGGTTTGAGCCACGGGTATATTTTCCCGCCGGTATGGGTATCATCGAATGCGGTTCTTTGCCGATGCGCGTTTCGTTGTAGTACATGGGCACGCTCATGCCTGCCGTTATTTCCGGCGGTGGCGCAACCTTAAGCTTATCTGCGTAAACATCGGGAAATTTCTTGTCCGCAACCGGTACTATATTGCCATCGTCACCAGACGAATGACATTCATCACAATTGTTAGCCATGCTGGATTTAAAAACTTCTACCCGATTTTTTTCGTGGCACGAAGCGCACGATTCCGATGCTTGAACGGCGTGTTGATAAGGCGTGGCGCCAGCTCCCATCTCGGCTGCCAGGCTCCCGCCAGCGACCGTGATTAATCCGAGAGCTGCTAAAATAATGCGGCCAAGTTTTAATGGAGACATAGTTACGGTTCGATCTACCTGGATGCGGGTGGCCGCAGGTGAGCCAAGCCGCCGGGGCTGCCCAGCCACATACCGCCATCCGGCGTAGTCGCCATGGAGAACACGGCGTTGTCGAACAAGCCGTCAGCAGTGGTCATCACCTCATATTTACCATTCTTCCACGTGGCTAAACCCTTGTTCGTACCCATCCAAAGTTGTCCATTGGTGTCCTGGTGCAGCATGAAGATATGATTGCCCGGCAGCCCCTCGACAGTTGTATAGGTTATCCATTTCTTTCCGTCGAAGCGCGACAGACCGCCGCCCCAGGTGCCTGCCCAGACCACTCCTTTACTGTCAACCTCGAGGGCAATGACATAGTTGGGATTGTAGGCAACATCAACGTCTTGCAGGCCCATCTCTGCTTTCTGTTTCGCGTGGTGATCCGAGGCCGTTCCCACATCACCCTTAAAGTCGATGGCCGCCTTGACTTTTTCATAGGGTGCGCCCATACCTTTGTCGTGATTCCAGTTATCCCACTTGCCCTTGACGAAGCGCGCCAAACCGCCCTCGGTTGCCAGCCATATCTCGCCGTTCTTGCCCTCGGCCAAGCCATACACCCAGTCATTTGGCAATCCGCCCTTGGTGTTTTCCACCGTGAATAAATCCCATTTGTTGCGATCATCCAGATCGCCACCGCGCACGCGGTTGACGCCCGACCAGGTGGCAATCCAGATGTCACCGTTGGCCACTTCGATCGCATCGTAGATGAACGCGTCACCGAGTCCATCCGGGATGTTGTAGTGCTTCCATGTTTCGTTTGTTTCATCGAGTACCGACAGGCCTCCACCGTAGGTGCCGGCAGTAATCCGCCCCTTTAATCTTGCCAGATAGAATACGCCATTGGATAACAGTCCATTACTGGTGTCGAAACGCTTGAAGGTATCATTGCTGGTGTCATAGCGCACAACACCGCCCGTGGTGCCAACCCAGGTTATCTTGCCGTCAAGGTAGATGGTCTTGACGTTCTTTTGGCCAACGCGAAAGTGGGTGAACTTCCGCGCCGTATCCGCCTTCTCCTTGCCAGAAAGTTCCACTTCCGCAGCCAGCGCTGGCTTACCCGGGACAATGAGCACTGCAGCCAATATCGTCATCGCGATGGCTGTCATGGCCAGAGATTTATTATTGATTCTCATGTTCTTTTCCTATTCGTTCAGTATGTCACGGAGTTATCGCCAACCATGCTACTTGCCCAGGCCTATCCTTGCCACGCCGCGCATAGTGCCGACCCACATATCGCCATTGGCTGCCACGGCCAGAGCATAGGCATCTTTACCCAGCAGGCCGTCCTTGAGTCCCAGACTGCGCCATGTCTTGCCATCGTAACGCGACACACCGTTGTTGGTGCCGAACCAGAGCACCCCTTTTGAATCGCTGGCAATGGCATAAACGATATTTCCGGCGAGTCCATCCTTGGTAGTAAAATTAGCCCAAGCCTTGCCGTCAAAGCGCGCCGCGCCGCCACCCCATGTACCCGCCCAGATCATGCCATCCGGCGCGGCCAGCATGGAGAATACGTAGCTCGGGTTGTAGCTCGACTCGCTCCCCATTTGCACCGCAAGATTATGGCGCGAGCGCGTGCCCAGCCCGGTGTTCGGACTCGCCGCCAAGCCGCTGGGGTTCGGCCCGCCCAAACCATCATTGTGGGTCCATGCCTTCCATGCCTTACCGTCGAACATGGATACACCGCCTTCGGTGCCAAACCACACACGCCCTTGGGCATCCACGTCGATGCCATAGACCCATTCGTTCACCAATTCTTTGAAGTAGGTAGTAAACTTTCCGGACTTGAGATCGACGTAGTTGACCCCGGCCCATGTGCCTATCCACAAACCGCCCTTGCGGTCATTGGCAAAAGCGTAAACCCAGTAGTCGGCAAGGCCGTGCATCGGAAAATAAGTTTTCCATTTGCCGTCCTTATAGCGCGAGGCGCCGCCGGCGTTGGTGCCAAACCACGTGTAGCCATCGCTATCAATGTTGACAGCGAACACGTATTCATTGGCCAGCCCATGCTCCCTGGTGAAAGTGTTGCGCGGCGTGCTGGTCTTGATATCTACTTCATGCACGCCGGTGGATGTGCCGACCCACAGCGTGTTTTTCGATTCGTCGACCCGCAACGCACGCACGACCACGTTATCGCCAACCGCGAAAGTCTCCAGCACACGTTCACCATCCCCCAGTGCCGGGTTATCCGCTGCAACGGCAGTAAGGGTGCAAGCGGCGGCCACTATCGCCACGGCTATTCTGATAGCGCTCACCATTGCAAAGTCTTCGCGTAGGAAATCACGTCAAGAATCTCACCATCCTGAAGAATACCCATGAACGCGGGCATGGCATTACTACCGGAGCGGACCACGTCAATCAGCACGGAATCCGGTTGGAAAAGCCGCTCGCCACGGGCGAAATTAGGCACCTCTGGATTGGCACTCATACCTTTTCCACCGTGGCAACCAGAGCAATGAATCAAATATAAACTCTGACCCTTGACCAAATCCACCGCCAACGCCGTCGTCGGCAACATGACTAACAACGCGGCAAAATGCGCCGAAAAAAGAAACACGCGAGTGACACTTGTTGCTCGCTTAAATGTTTTCATATTGGTCTGCTCCATTTTTTATGGTGCCTCAAAAATAATTATCGTCGCTTATTTTTTTGGCTTATCCGCTTTTTTCTTTGCAGGATCGCCCTTCAGCAGCTTGAATAAGGCCGATTTTTCCTTTTCCTTGACAACTATGCCACGCATCTTGTTCGTTATGGCAACAATAACATCGGCCTGATCCGGATCGGCTGTTAACCCGAACTTGCCCTCTCTATATGCCACAGCCAGCGCATCCAGCGCCGGGAGATGATCGAAACCGGCTGCACGCCTGATCGCTGACAATGCCTCAGGACCTTGCCGCTCGGCTTCGTCAAGACCCGCTTGACCTTTGAGATACGCCCCGGCCAGTCTGATGGAAGCCTCCTGATGACCCTGCTCCGCCGCCAGACCGAACAAGAAACGCGCTACGCCGAAATCCTGCTTCACTCCCTCGCCCTCCGCATACATCGCACCAAGGCCATACCGGCCATCGCTGTTGCCCTGTACCGACATGCGGAAATATTTCAACGCCTCCGAAGTGAGTTGCGCCATATTAACCCTGTCCGCGTACCGCGCCTGCGCCTGCGCATAGCCGGCGTCCGCAGCTTGCTTGTACAACGTTAACGCGCCCATAGCATCGCCCTTGGCATCGGCCTTGACGCCTGCCTCATAATCCTCAGCCGGGGTGGGCACAGCCTGCACCGCGCTGGCCGGCGCTGCCTGAACCTCACTGACGGGCGCTGCCTGAACCTCACTGGCTGGCGCCACCTGAACCGCGCTGGCGGACAATTCCTGCACCTGGTCGACGGGTTCGGCCTGCACCGGGACAGCAAATAATAGCATCCAGCACGACAGAACCATCAACCGCGCGCGCCGCTTCCATTCGCTCATCATCACGTCCCTCCAGTTGTACAAGCACCCAATGTTTCAAATTATATAACAAAAGGGGCTGAAGTAGATTAGCACTAAATATCAGCCCACCCCTTCAGTAATTTCAGTTGTTGTTTAGGGGTTTCGTAGTTGAATCTGAACTCACATTCGTTGAGGAATAATGGGAACGATTCTTTGGGGATCCCGTTATATTTTCTTAGCACACGCTTGGCTTGACTCCAGAAATTTTCAATGCCGTTAATGTGATTTTTACCAGTTGCAAATAACGCTGAGTGGTTGATGCGGTGGTGGTGAAATCCACTCACATCCAATGCGTTGTAACTACCATAACAATCCGTATACACCACACTGTCAGGGGCAACCTCTCTAGCAATGACGGGCATGCGCGTAGTGGTCTTGGTGTCTGTCACAACTTTGGTGAAGACCTTACCGCCCCGCTTCAGTATGCCAAACACGACTATTTTACCTGCCGCCCCTCGACCACGCTTGCCTTTGCGCACTCCACCACAATAGCTCCCGTCTAATTCCACTACACCATCGAAAATCTCATGCGCCTCTTGCTCCAGATGATACGCAATAACTTCTCTCAATTTTCGATAAAACAGGGCGGCACTATTCGGCTGCATTCCCAGCAAATCTGCCGCTGTACGCGCTGTCGCTTCCAGCACAAAATACTCTACTAGCTTGCGTTGATGTTTTTGCAATAATTTACAATGGGTTATCTGCATAAATAAGCTTAACATCTATGCTTATCTACTACAGCCCCATTATCATTGTATGTAGGTTGGATTAAGCCGCAGGAAACAACAAGCGCTTTTGCGAGTTTTTGTCTTGCGACAAAATACCTGCTTGACCCACTTCTCGTTCGCCTGGCTTCGCCCCCCTCGCTTCGCTCTCCCCGCTTGCGGGAGGGTTACGACTGCATGGATGCAGGAGGTAGGGCAACGCCGGGAGCAGTTGCC
>VFLG01000069.1 GCA_009885195.1 Gallionellaceae bacterium | reverse complement strand
GTGCTGCTCATCCACCGCGTAAATGTCGCGCACCTTGCCGCGATGCAGCAGCGGCAGGCTGGTTAGATTGGATTCGTGCAGGGTAGTCATAAGCCTCTCTCAACTCAATGGCGGCAGCGTGGTCGATGCAATGGCATCAGCCTGCTGCTTGCGGAACTTGTTGAGCCGATCCGCCAGTTGGCCGTCTTTCAGCGCCAGCATGGACACCGCGAACAGCCCGGCATTGGCAGCCCCGGCCTCGCCGATGGCAAAGGTCGCGACCGGTATGCCCTTGGGCATTTGCACGATGGACAGCAGCGAATCCATGCCTTTGAGATATTTGGAAGGGATGGGCACGCCCAGCACCGGCAGCATGGTCTTGCTGGCAACCACACCGGCCAGATGTGCGGCACCACCGGCACCAGCGATGAAGCACTGCACGCCTTGCGCAGTCATGTCCTTGATAAAGTCAAACAGCAAGTCGGGCGAACGATGCGCAGAAATAACGCGCGCCTCGAAAGCGATGCCGAAATCCTTCAACTGTCGAGCGGCCTGTTGCATGACATCCCAGTCACTCGAACTGCCCATTACGATGGCAACCAGTGGTTTGTTCATTGTTTATTTCCCCTTAGTTATTAATCCGTTTTTTGAGCCAAATAATTTTACAGGCTTTCGAGTTTCTACTCCATGCTTGTGTACAATTATCGCGATTTGGTGAACACTATTCATACCAAGACGATAAGGATAAAACTGTATGGAAATTACCTGTTACCGGGATGCCGAGTTGCGCCGGGAAGCGCGCCACTTGCCCGCCGTCACTTACAATCTTGCCCACACCTTGCTGGCGCACAGCCCTTCAGCCACGGTGTTCGTGCCCATACGTAGCATGCAATACCTGGCCATACTCGATCACGAAGAGTTCGTGTTTCTGGATAGCGTACACAAAAACTGGATCGAAATTTCCTGGCAAAATTTTCACCCGCAGCAGCGCCATGCGCTGGATGAACCCGTCGCTTATGATGCCGTGTACTACACGCCCAAAGCCGCAGAGATCATGATGAGGCTGCAACGTGAATTTTATCTGGCCCTGCAACAACTGGCTGATAAAGAGCGCCCGCAGGGAACCGCCAGCGTAATCAAGTTTACCGGGCAGCGAAAAACGCCCAGAAATCTCACCTAGTCGTCATCGCCCAACTCCGGATCCCACCCATTCGCTTTGGCATGCGCAATGGCATCCCGATAAATCCTGGCATGGCGCTCGCGCAATTCATCCGGCAGGCGGCTGGGCAGATGCGCGTATTTTTCCCACTCGGCATAAATTTTTTCGTATAGCACCTGCATTTGTCCGGCGTCCCAGTTGGCGCAATCTTCAGTGTCCGGTATCAGGCCGAATACCCAGCCGTCCCTCACCATCTGCCCAAAATTGGTCATGCCGCAGTTTTCATCATTGCGCAGACCGGCATAGCGTTGTTCCATATTATTTACCTCGTGAGTCCAGCGTACAGCAGTGGCAGTTTTTGGCTACGGCCACCGCTATGCGGCTTAACTTGCAAACAAGTTAGCCTGCACCGAAAGCCCCCGTTTATCATTATCTGGTCAAACCAGCATAAAGCAACGGGAGCTTTTCAGGCAAACGTTCGATCTGATCTACCACCATGTAATTCTTGGCCCCGAAAATCCGGGATACATATTGATCGGCGCGCGGATCCAGCGTCATGCAAAAAGTGGTAATGCCGTGCCGCTTCCTCGACCGCCTTTTTGGTATCGTAGCGCAAATATTGCGGATCGCGCACATCAATATCGGCTGACTCGCCTTCGGTGATCACCATCAACAGTTTTTTGGAGCTTTTCTGGGCGCGCAGATAATGTGTCGAGTGGCGGATCGCTGCCCCCATGCGCGTGGAGAGTTGCCCGGTCATGCCGGCCAGACGCGCCTTGGGCGCATCGTTATAAGGCTGGTCAAAATCCTTGGAACGGTAGTACTCCACATCGTGCCGTCCATCGGAGCAGAAGCCGTGTATGGCAAACGTACCACCGATTTTATGGATGGCATCAGACAGCAATGCGCGAACCAGGCTGGCATGCCCTGTGACTACCGCATTGATAATTCCCATTGGCTGACTCTGTTTTGTATCAACTCAATCCAGCTCGAGTAGCTGGTACCACCGCATTATCTACACGGACTGCTGGGCACTCTCTGTCACAAGCATAACCGTAGTTTGTGCAGTAACTTTATCAATCTCTAGGCGAATTTCACAGTACTCGCTGTTTTCATTAACAGGGGTGGGATCATCCGCACAGCTGCAGCCAGCAATCACGCTCTGATAAAAAATTCCTGCTGAGACGCAGATAAACTTTCCCACTTCAGAAATGCTGTGCACCATTACTGTATGCGGGTTGGTGAGGGCATAGCTTCCTGTGGTTAGTCCCCGCTGCAAAGGGAGCAGGTCAACATTCAGTCGCTCGACTTCCTGTTTGAGCGTGGCTTTGAAATCAGGCGTTCCCCATGCCAGCAGTGACTTATCAAGTTTTATCATTGAGCATAATTTGCTGTTGATCGTTAAATGGTACTGGCCTCAATGCTTCTTAATTTTAATTGTCGTGCCGGTCATTATCCGACAAAGGATCCATATCTTCGTCGTGGGTACGTATCTCAACGATGAGATCGGCCAACGCATCGTGCAACGTGGCAATGTCTGTATCGCGTGTTTGCTCGAAACGGGCTTTCGCCATTTCTCGCAGGCTGTCGAAAGCTCGCACGATGCGTCCATCTTTGTCTATTACACCTAAAGCCCAGCCCACCGTGCTGGCGTAGCGGGCGGTTTCGGAGGTCAGACGATCTATTTCTGCAGCATCAACTGAATTTTGAAGTGCCGCGCGCATGTCACGATGGAGTTCGTTGAGGGTCATGTATTTTTTTCGATAATATGGGTAGGAATGTTGTCTATGCTCATCTGGTTTTTTTCTTGCCAATAATTTCGCACGCCATCATCCCCTTTTTTCATCGCCCAATCGGCTAGCAAGGGTCTTTCTTCCTTATAGGTTAAATAGGGCACGCCAAATCCGCACGAGGTTTGCACCAACTCTATGGCAAGATCAAAAACCTGTCTAGCACCCGGCAAGGGCGTGAAATGAGCATAGAGCGCTGACCATTCTGGATCGTTTTGATGGGTCACACGCGCCGTGCCATACAGCCGCAGTATCAGCGGCGCGCCTTCAAAAGCGCAAAACATGAGGGTCATGCGCGGGTCTTGTTGTACATGCGCTGAGGTCTCGTTGCCGCTGCCGGTAAGATTGAGCCACACTACCCTGTTGTTAGACAGGACGCGCAAGGTATCCATGCCTTTGGGCGAAACATTGATCCGGCTATCCGCCGTTGCAGTGCCCACAAAAAATATTTTTTGTGCAGCGATGAACGCCTGCAAGGGTTCGGTTAGCGCGTCGTATTGTTTTGCCATGCGCTGCGTTTAATCGGCAATGATGTCACTGCCTTCATCACCATACATGTCCAGCTTGCCCTCAACAAATACTCGGCTGGCTAAAATATCTTCCGCTTCCAGCGTCATCAGATCGGTTTTGCTCAGCGATTTGCTGGCGTTGGCGAACAGGCGGTTAGCCTGACGAAGGCGCGCACGATCCAGCGCGTTGCGTACAGAGCGTGCATTGGCAAAATGTTCCAGCGTCATGCGGATCGAGATGTAGTTGAAAAATGCTTTTTCGGCATCCGGGCTGAAGCGATAATTCTGCTGTGCCAGCATGAGCTTGGCGATATGCAACAATTCATCGGCGCTGTAATCGGGGAAGTCGATGTGATGCGCAACGCGTGAGCGCATGCCGGGGTTGCTATGGAAAAATTTATCCATGCGGTCTTTGTAACCGGCCAGAATCACCACCAGATCGTCGCGGTTGTTTTCCATCACTTGCAACAGAATTTCGATGGACTCCGCGCCGTAGTCGCGTTCGTTTTCCGGTTTGTACAGATAATAGGCTTCGTCAATAAATAATACGCCGCCCATGGCTTTTTTGATGACCTCTTTGGTTTTTGGCGCGGTGTGGCCGATGTACTGGCCGACCAGATCGTCGCGTGTGACGGACACCAGATGGCCTTCGCGCACGTAGCCCAGGCGATGCAGAATTTCGGCCATACGCATGGCCACGGTGGTCTTGCCGGTACCGGGGTTGCCGGTAAAGTTCATGTGCAGGGTGGGGGTGGCGGAAGTTAGCGCGAATTGTTTGCGTAGCCGATCCACCAACAGCAGCGCCGCGATTTCGCGGATGCGGGTTTTTACCGGCTTCAGGCCGATCAGTTCGCGGTCAAGTTTGTCCAGTACGTCCTTGACGTTAGAGGATTCAAATTCGGCTTCCAGATTAACCGGCGCGTCGTCCGCTAATATGGCAAGCAATGGGTCTGTTTCGCTCATGGAAATTCCCTGTGGTGTTAAATTGAGTTGTTAAAAAAATGGCGGGCGTATATTGCGCCCGCCATTTCCTATTACGTTTTAAAGCAGCTTTTAACACCGCTTTAAGGCAAGGCTAATTAATACCGCTCGCCTTCCGGCTTGTCCGTCGCATAAGAATGGATGGTGTAACGGATGTTACGTCCATCTGACTCCTGACGCACCAGACCGAAGCCTGGCTCCTTTTTCGGACGGTTGACGATGTAGGACATGGTCGGGCTTTCCACGCCGCGTAGCGAGCTGAATGCAGTCACGCGGATGTAGTGATTTGGGAAGGTTTTGCGGCAGTTGTTGATTTCCAACAAGATGCCAGCAGCGTCTTTCAAATCAAACATCGGGTTGCCAAACATTTCCCAATAGGTGTTGCGTGGATGTGCGTCATCGGTATATTCAACGCCGATCGCCCAACCGTGTTTCAACGCATATTTGATCTGTGCGGTAATTTGAACATCGGTCAACGCGGGCAGAAAGGAAAACTGTCCTTGTGTGACGATGCCATTTGGATTGGTCATCATAATTATTTCTCCTTAAGTCTAGATGATTAACGGCTGCCGGTAGCAACAGGCACGAAGTCAGCAGTGTCGGTTGATTCGTAGTTGAAGGAAATATCCTTCCACGTATCAATCGCGGCTCTGAGCGGACCACACCATTTGGCTGCATCCAGCAGAATCTGCGGACCTTCGTTCCAGATGTCACGACCTTCGTTACGCGCCAATACCATCGCTTCCAACGCCACACGGTTTGCCACCGCACCGGCTTGAATACCTTGTGGGTGACCAATCGTGCCGCCGCCGAATTGCAACACCACGTCGTCGCCGAGGTAGGTCAACAACTGGTGCATCTGACCAGCATGAATACCACCGCTTGCTACTGGCAGACACTTGTTCAACGAAGCCCAGTCTTGTTCGAAGAACAGACCTTTTTCGAGTTGTTGTGGCGTGTGGGTGTCGAGCAGCGTGTCGTAGAAACCGCGGATCATCATTGGGTCGCCTTCCAGCTTGCCCACTACCGTACCCGCATGGATGTGATCCACGCCGGCCATACGCATCCATTTGCAGATTACACGGAAATTCATACCGTGATTCTTCTGGCGTGAATAAGTCGAGTTACCCGCGCGATGCAAGTGCAGAATCATGTCGTTCTGACGCGCCCACAATGCCATGGACTGGATTGCGGTGTAACCGATCACCAAGTCAATCATGATAATGACGGAACCCAGCGATTTTGCGAATTCAGCACGCTTGTACATCTCTTCCATTGTTCCGGCAGTCACGTTCAGGTAGTGACCTTTAACTTCGCCGGTCGCAGCAGATGCCTTATTGACCGCCTCCATGCAATACAGGAAACGATCACGCCAGTGCATGAACGGCTGGCTGTTGATATTTTCGTCGTCTTTAACGAAATCCAGGCCACCCTTCAATGCTTCGTAAACCACGCGGCCATAGTTACGGCCAGACAAACCTAATTTAGGTTTAGTCGTCGCGCCCAACAGCGGACGGCCAAACTTGTCCAGACGCTCACGCTCAACGATTACGCCAGTTGCAGGACCCTGGAAAGTTTTCAGGTAAGCAACTGGAATACGCATGTCTTCCAGACGCAGGGCTTTGACTGCCTTCATGCCGAACACGTTACCGATGATGCTGGCTGTCAAGTTAGCAATAGAGCCGCCTTCGAACAAATCCAGGTCGTAAGCGATGTAAGCAAAGTATTGAGCTTCAGTTTTTGTGCCTGGGCCAGTGTTAGGCACCAGTTCGCAACGGTAGGCTTTAGCGCGATACAATTCGCAGGCAGTCAAGCGGTCTGTCCATACCACAGTCCAGGTCGCGGTAGAGGATTCGCCCGCGACAGCAGCGGCGACTTCTTCAGGATCCATCCCGGCTTGCGGGGTGATGCGGAACATGGACAAAATGTCGGTGTCCTTAGGCACATAATCAGGCTGCCAGTAACCCATTTTCTTGTAGGGCAGCACGCCAGCCTTATAGCGTTCCTTGCCTTCTTTCATTGTTTCATTGCTCATCAAAGCCTCCGAGTGGTAAATGATCAGTGTGTTGCGGGGAGCATCCTATCCCTTGGGACACATAAGAACAATTCAATTATTTTGATGACTATGATAAGATTAACCTTATACATAAATTGGCATAGGCTATGCTACACCTGACACTAAGACAATTGCAGGTCTTTGAAGCGGCTGCGACGAACCTGAATTTCTCGCTCACAGCCAAGCAGCTATTTCTGTCGCAGCCCGCAGTCTCCATGCAAATCAAGCAACTAGAAGAAAATGTCGGCCTGCCGTTGTTCGAGCATATTGGCAAAAAAGTTTTTCTCACCGAAGCTGGACGCGAGCTATTTCAATATAGCCGCAACATTACCCAGCAGCTTGCAGAAATGAAATCTGTGTTCGATGAAATGAAAGGGGTGGGGCATGGCAAGCTCACCCTTTCCGTGGTTAATACAGCCAACTACTTTACCCCGCAGCTGCTCGCCCGGTTTTGCCAACGCTACCCCAACATCAACGTGAACCTGCACGTGGCCAACCGCGATGCCGTGCTCAAGCAGCTCGCCGACAACAGCACCGATCTCGCCATTCTGGGGCAACCGCCGGATGGATTAGATATTAGCGCAGAATCATTTTTAGATAATCCCTTAGTGGTAATTGCGGCAATAGATCATCCGCTCGCCAAACTTAAACGTATCAAATTTGCACGGCTCGCCGACGAAACTTTTTTGTCGCGCGAACCGGGCTCAGGAACGCGCAGTGCGATGGAGCGGGTATTTGCACAACATAAAATTCAACCGCGCATCAGCATGGAAATGGAAACCAACGAAGCCATCAAGCAGGCGGTGCAGGCGGGCATGGGGCTAGGAATTTTGTCTTATCACAGCATCGAACTTGAACTGGAAACCAGACGACTTGCCATGCTCAACGTCGAACACTTTCCCTTGCTGCGCCACTGGTTCATCGCACACCGCAGCAACAAACGCTTGTCCAGTGCAGCGCTGGCCTTCAAGGAATTTTTGCTGGGCGAGGCGAAAAAAATAATTGCAGCGCGCTGAGCGCCTGCAACCTTTCAAACTCAGTTATTCCAATTCGCGTTAAATTAAAGATGCCAATATGCTCCTTCCCCGTCAAGGGGAAGGCTGGGATGGTGATGAGGTCTTTATCTAACGCGAATTGGAATTAACCTACTTTCGGCAGTTGACACCGTAAAGTCTGGCGTTAAAGTACACAGCTATTAGAGTTTGTGTAACCTTTAACTTGTGGCAATGATCCTTCCTTGCGACTATGTTCGGTAACTTTTATCTTGAGGCAATTCGGACAATTGAAGTAGTTAATGCTTTGCTGTAAGCTTCTAGGCATATGGGCTGAAATATCGGGTGGGTCACAGTGTGCCGGGAAATTAGCCTCGAATATAACACAGGAGAGGGGTGAGAATCATGAGCAATCGCTTCCTGAAGTGGGTCGGGACTTGGATCGAGGAAAACATCCCTCCCGGTGCCAATCCCGACCTCGAGAACCACGAGGCGCGGGCAGAGCGGCTGACGCAGAAACTGTTCGACGAAGCAGCCGCGGCAGGCTTCAAAACCTTCGAGACCGAAGAGGAGAAGGGGCGCGTCTCGCCCCTGGTCATGGTTGCGGTCACAGACAGCACCGACTTCGACATCGATGCCTATTTGCTCAAGTCGCAACTGGCGCAGGAAAATGAAGACGGCGACTGAGCCGCGCCGCACCTTCAGCAAACAACAAGTCACGCATCGTAACCAAGCCCAGCAACTTGCCATCCGGATCGGTCACATAACCATAAGTGATGAATACCGTTTTAACCAGCGTGCGCAGCTTGGCAATCGACTCGTTCACCGTCATCTCTGGACTGAACATGGCATAAGTCGGCTCCATGAAGCGACTGATCGCGCCAGTCTCGTATGACTGATTGTGCTCCCATTGGCGTGCAAGCTCCGATGAAGCGCAAGACATGACCGCCTGACGAAACTCATCAGGGACAGCAGCCAAGATGTCCTGGATGAAGGACGGATTGAGTTCGGCAAGTGCTTCGATGGCGAGACGCGGGGCTGTAGCAACCAATAGCGCGGCGGCCTCATGCGGCGGACACGCCTTGAGCTCCGCGATCAACTGACCTCGCGCATCATCATCCGTTGCTTGATCTATCAGCAGGGTTTGGTCATGCATTGCTGCCCTCCTTAAGTTGCCGAACGAATGATGCAGCACGTACTTCCAGCCCGATTCAGGAAGTTGTTTTGCTCCTGTACAGCGCTGATTGTGCATGTGCCTGCAAGCCTTCGCCAAAAGCCAGCACCGACGCAATCTCGCCTAACTTGTGCGCGCCTTGCGCGGAGACCTGGATCAGGCTGCTGCGTTTCTGGAAGTCATAAACGCCTAGCGGCGAGGAGAAGCGCGCCGTGCCGGAAGTGGGCAACACATGGTTCGGCCCGGCGCAGTAATCGCCTAGCGCTTCGGAGGTGTAGCGGCCCATGAAGATCGCGCCGGCATGTTTCAGTTTGGGCAACAATGCTTGAGGGTTTGTCACCGACAGCTCGAGATGCTCCGGCGCGATGCGGTTACTGATGACGCATGCCTCGTCCAGATCGGCGACCTGGATCAGCGCACCGCGATTTTCCAGCGCGGCCTGGATGATGTCGCGGCGCGGCATCTGCTGCAGCAGGCGCTCCGCGCTGTGCGCCACCGCGTCGATGTATTCCGCATCCGGCGACAACAGGATAGCCTGCGCTAGCTCGTCGTGTTCGGCCTGCGAAAACAGGTCCATCGCGATCCAGTCCGGATCGGTCTGTCCGTCGCAGATCACCAGTATCTCCGAAGGGCCCGCAATCATGTCGATGCCGCACACGCCGAACACGCGGCGTTTCGCCGCCGCCACATAGGCGTTGCCGGGGCCAACGATCTTGTCCACCGCGGCGATGGTCGCGAGCGACTCGATGCCGTCAATCAGGGTGAGCGTGATCACCACCAGCAGTATGCTCCACCACAGATCGGTGTTGTTCCACACCGCGCCGAAAGCCGGCAAGGTGATGCCGCCCTCGATGATGTTATGCGGCATGGCAATCAGATACTTCGCATCGAGCTGTAGTAGGTAGCCGAACCCGATGCCGATGCCCGCCACCAACAGCGGCGCCGGGATGCGCCGCAGCCAGGCATGGCGATCATGGGCAACCCGCCGAAAGGGATGCCCCTGGTGGCTGACTCGTTCATGAGCAACCCGCTGGTGGTCATCGCACCCCTTGACCATCCCTTGACCCGGAGCGGTCAAATTTCATTGCACAAGCTTCTGCAAGAGAGCTTCATCGTGCGCGAAATGGGGTCGGGCACGCGCAACGCCATCGAGCGCTTCCTGGAGCAGCGCGGCCAAGCTATGACCACCACCATGGAGATGAGCAGCAACGAAGCCATCAAGCACGCCGTGATGGCCGGGCTGGGGCTTGGTATCGTATCGCTTCATACCCTGGAAATGGAATTTAAACTGGAGCGGCTGGCGGTGCTGGATGTGGGGGGCTTTCCCATCCTCAGGGACTGGTACGTCGTACATCGGGAGGGCAAGCGCTTTTCCGCTGCGGCTCAGGCTTTCAAGGAGTTCGTGTTGAAGAAGGGGGGCGATCTCATCAAGCTTCCGCAATCCGCCGCTACCGGCAAACGCAAGCGCGGCTGAGCGGGCCGACGGCCTGTCACTGCGTCTCTATCTGCTTGGGCGGCTTGGGCGACTTGCGCGCGCCGCCCACCAGTTCGGCGAAAGCGAGCAGCCGCTCGATCGCCTCGGGAGTTTCGAATGATACGACCTCGACGAAAAAACCATTTCGAGACTAACCATTTGCTTTGCTAGCGCAATCTTCCTTCAATGTTTTTCATTTGGAAAAACTATTACGACCTTGGCCCCTTTGATTCCGTTGAACCCGCAACTTCAAGCTGACGGTCAAATTCCCTTTACCGCTAGGGATTGTAACGAACTCGGTGTCGTAAAGTCTGCATCGAAGTTGTTTCGGGAAGCACAACTCTAACTCTGACTAAAGCCGACTTCCGCTACTAACCTCTGCATCATCTGTTCCGCCTGCCTTGCATAGCCGCCGCCGAACAGATTGGCGTGGTTGAGGATGTGATAGAGGTTATATAGGTCGCGGCGTGTGGCGTAGCCTGTATCCAGCGGATACGCGGCGCGATAGGCGGCGTAGAAGTTCGCGGGGTAGCCGCCGAACAGTTCTGTCATCGCAAGGTCGCATTCGCGGTCGCCGTAATAAGTTGCGGGATCGAAGATGGTCGGTGTGCCATTCGTAAGAAATGCGTGGTTGCCGCTCCACAGGTCGCCGTGCAGCAGCGAGGGTTGCGGGGTGTAGCCAGCAAAGAATGATGGCAGCGCGTTCAGCAACTTTTCGCCCAAGCTTTGCAACTGGCCGCCGTTGCCGTTCTGCGCCGCGAGGCGCAATTGAAAACCCAGGCGCTGTTCGCGCCAGAACGTCACCCAATCATTCGTCCAGGTATTAGGCTGTGGCGTAGTACCGATGAAGTTGTCTTGCGCGAAGCCGAATTGAGGTGATGTGAAACGATGCAGTGCGGCGAGTTGTTCGCCGAGCAGCTTTGCATCGCCATGCGAACTCAACTCCAGATGTTCCAGTACCAGATAGCTTTGTCCACCTGCGATGCCATGCGTGATGGGGCGCGGCACGCGGAGGGTGTTGGTCGCGGCAATCTCATCAAGCCCACTTGCTTCCACGACGAACATGGGATGATGTTGTGCATCGTTCAGCTTAATGAAGAACTGTCGATGGTCTTGCCCGCGAATGCGATAGGTCTGGTTGATGCAGCCGCCGCCAGTTTCCGCTTGGTCGTTGAGTTGAAAAGGTTGCCGCGTCGCTGAACCAATCGCGGCAGCGATGGTATCCCAGTCGATCATGGCTTACAGGCTGATGTCATACCCGAAGTGCTGCCGGAATTGCGCCTTCAATTCATCGCGTGTCGGCCTGTGGTTCTGGCCGCCACGACTGGCGATTTTGAGCGTGCCGAGCAGCGAGGCCAGCCGTCCGGCGGTTTCCCAATCCCATCCTTGCCGGATGCCGTGCAGCAGGCCGGCGCGATAGGCGTCGCCGCAACCGGTCGGGTCGAGCAGCGCGGTGGGCTTGGCGCAGGGAATGATGATCTCTTTGCCGTCGGCGTAGATGGTCGAGCCTTCGCCGCCGCGTGTGATGATGAAAGCGCGCGTGGATTTGGCGAGTTCCTCAACTTTCTTTCCGGTCTTGTCTTGCAATAGCTGCGCCTCGTAGTCGTTCACTGTCACATAGTCGGCCTGCTCGACAAAGCGCAGCAATTCTTCACCGCCGAACATCGGCATGCCCTGTCCGGGGTCGAATACGAAGGGGATACCCGCTTCGTGAAATTCGCGTGCGTGTTGCAACATCCCTTCGCGCCCGTCCGGGGAGACGATGCCGAGGCTGATATTCCCGGCATTGCTGACTTGGGCATCGCTGACATGATTGTGCTCGGAAAAACTCATCGCGCCGGGATGGAATGCGGTGATCTGGTTGTCGTCCAGATCGGTGGTGATAAATGCCTGGCCGGTATAGCTGCCGGGAATGTGGCGGATGTGCGCCTGGGTCAAACCGAGTTTTTCCAGACGCAGCGCATAGGTGGAGAAATCATCGCCTACCGTCGCCATGATCAGCGGATTGCCTCCGAGCAGCTTGAGGTTGTAGGCGATGTTGCCCGCGCAGCCGCCAAACTCGCGACGCATTTCCGGCACCAGAAACGCCACGTTCAGGATATGAATTTTTTCAGGCAGGATGTGTTTCTTGAATTGATCCTGAAAAACCATGATGGTGTCGTAAGCCATCGAACCGCAAATCAGCGTGTGCATCGCCAAACCTTGACTGGATGAAAGGCGCGAATTGTATCACCGGCTACCAGATTGATTATTGAATGTCGTGGCATATAATGCATGCCTTGATGATTAGCGCTTCCATGATTACCCTTCCTGTCCGCCCCCACCTTCGCCTTGCGCTCGCCATGGCCGCCGTGTTGCTCGTCGCGGGTACTGTGGCGCGCGCGACTTTCATGCTGTGGTTCTTGCCGGTCAATTCAGCCATGTCATGGAACGACTGGGCGGGTGCGCTGTGGTTGGGCGCACGCTACGACATCCGCGTGGCGCTGGTCACCGTGGTCATCGCCTGGGCGCTGGCCAGCCTGCCGTGGCTGGGAAAGTATCTGCGTCCGCCGTCGTTGCGCGGAGCATGGTGGGGATACTGGATGCTGGCCTGCGCCGTCTGGGCGATGGGTGTCATCATGGATGTCGGCCACTACAGTTATCTGACAAAACGTCTCTCGTCGACACTGATGTCGCTGGCGCGCGATGGGAGTGAAGCCGCCGGCATGGTATGGCAATCGTATCCGGTGATCTGGATCGCGTTGGGATTGGTGCTGTGGCTGTTGTTTTGCCACTGGATGTTTTCGCGGCTGTGGGCCTGGGTGATTGGTATCAACCGGCCTGCGGGACGCAAATGGGCTACGATAGGGTCAGAAGTAACAGTGGTGGTGCTGGCCATCTTTTTTATTCATGGCAAGTTCTCGCAGTACCCGCTGCGCTGGAGCGATTCGGTGGTGCTGGCGAATGCTTTTGCGCAACAGTCGTCACTCAACCCGCTGCATAATTTGTACGACACCTGGACCTTCCGCGAGCAAAGCCTCGACGCCGCGCAGATGCGGCCCGATGCAAACGCGATACGCGCTTTCGTTGGACTGCCGCCGCTCAGACCCGAAGAACCGATCTCCTTTTTGCGCATCACTCATCCCGATGCGAAGACCGTTGGCAAACCGCCGCTGAACGTCGTGCTGGTGCTGCTCGAATCGTTCGCCGGGCACAAGGTCGGCGCGCTCGGCAGCACTATGGGCGCAACCCCGTCATTCGATACACTGGCCAAGGATGGGCTGTTGTTCACGCGCATGATGAGCGCACATGCTCATACCGCAAGAGGTGTGTACGCGACCGTCACCGGCATACCCGATGTGTCGCAGTATTCCACCGCATCGCGCAACCCGGCAGCCACCAACCAGCATACGATCATCAACGAGTTCAAGAACTACAAAAAATATTATTTTATCGGCGGCAGCACGTCGTGGGCCAATGTGCGCGGGGTGCTGACCGCGAATATCGACGGCATTGATATCTATGAGGAAGGCCGGCTCAAGTCGCCGGTGGAGGATGTTTGGGGAATTTCCGACAAGAATCTTTTCCTGGAAGCGAACGAACAGTTTCGCGCCCAGACGGAGCCCTTTTTCGCCATCATCCAGACCAGCAGCAACCACCGCCCTTACACCATTCCGGAACAAGACCTGACAGCGTTCGCTCCACGCACGCCTTCGGCAAAGGAACTTGAGGCGCAAGGGTTCATCTCGCTCGATGAGTACCGCGGCTTCGCTTACCTCGATTGGTGTATCGGCCAGTTCATGCAGCAGGCGCGCCAGGAGAAGTATTTCGACAACACCATCTTCGCGTTCGTCGGCGACCACGGCATTATCGGCACACCCGGCCCCCATCTGCCGAAGTCTTGGCAGGAACTGGCCATCTCGCAGGGCCACACGCCCTTGCTGATTTATTCGCCCAAGCATGTGGCGCCGCGCCGAATCGATCATTGGGCGCAGCAGGTGGACGTGTTGCCCACAATCGCTTCACTGGCCGGCATCGGCTATCGCAACACCGCACTAGGACGCGACCTGCTCGATCCGCAGTTCGATGCCACACGTGTCGCTTTCGAGTTACAGTTCACCGGCAACAGCGAGAAAGGCGTACTGGCAGATCGTTACCTGTTCGTTGATCGCAAGCCGCCGACGGCGTTTGACATTTTATCGGCCAAACCGACTGCGAATCTGTATGAGCAAAACCCTGTGTCCCCCGAATTTCAGCGGCTGGCGCAACAGTGGTCGCACTTTCCGGTAGCCTACGGCAATGCGGCGCTGTATTTGCAAACGCACAATCCGCGCTTTCACGATTGAAAATGAGTGGGCGTCAACCCCTGCTGCTTTGCCTGGTGCTGATCGCCTTCGGCGCAGCGTTTTATAAAGTCGCTAATCGCCCATCAGCGGCGCTTTTTCAACCGGCAGTCATCACCGCGCAAACCGGCAATACTGCGCCCGAAGTGCACACACACTTTGCATCCGCCCAGCAGAATATCCATACCCATGCCGCCTCCTTGGTCGAGCTGGGCGACGGGCGTATCCGCGCTTTCTGGTTTGCCGGCAGCCGCGAGGGCGCGCGGGATGTCGAGATCCGCAGCGCGGTTTTTGATCCCGCGAAAAATCTATGGAGCGCCGAGCAAAGCATTGCCGATCGTACAGGCACGCAACGTGCGCTGCTGCGCTATGTCAAGAAACTCGGCAACCCGGTCGCGCAGCGCGCGCCGGACGGCACGCTGAGGCTGTTTTATGTGACCGTGTCGCTGGGCGGCTGGGCGGGCAGCTCGATCACGGCAATTACTTCAATGGATGACGGCGCGACCTGGAGTCCGGCGCGCCGGCTGATTACTTCCCCGTTCATGAATGTCAGCACGCTGGTCAAGGGCGCGCCATTTTTATTCGGCGATGGGACGATGGGGCTGCCGGTTTATCACGAGTTCATCGGCAAATTCGGTGAACTGTTGCGCATCGGCAACGGCGGCGCAGTCATCGACAAACAGCGGCTGAGCTCAGGAAGATCCAGCCTGCAGCCGGTGGTGCTGATCAAAGATCCGCAACAGGCGCTGGCGCTGATGCGTTATTCCGGCGTGAGTCCCATGCGGATGATCGCAACTGCGACGGACGATGCCGGGCAACATTGGAGTGCGCCGGTGAAAACTGCGCTGGCTAACCCGAATGCGGCGATTGCCGGTGTGGCGCTGCCCGATGGGCGTCTTCTGCTGGTGTTCAACGATACCGAAAGAGAACGCGACGCGCTGTCATTGGCGGTGTCGGCGGACGGCGGCGCCACTTGGGGAACCGTTTATCAATTGGAAGATCAGCGTGGACATCCCACCGAACCGGCGCGCTATGCGCAAGTCGCCGGTGAATTGGCCAAGGCCACCGAGGCTGGCATCACCGACGCAACGGCCTACGCAAAATCTGCCCAGCGCATTAAATGCGTGGCGCAGCATTGTGGCTTCGAGTTTTCCTACCCTTATCTGATTCAGACCCAAAGTGGCGATTTCCACTTGGTGTACACCTGGAACAGAAGTTTTATCAAGCATGTCCGGTTCACGCGCGCGTGGCTGGATCAACAAATGGAAAAAACCGGCGATGCCAAACTTCACTGATTTTACCGGGCTAGCGAGTATGGCCAGCGCGGCCAGCGCATTCCTGCTGCTGTTGCCGGGGATTGTTGGCCCTTCGACGACGCTCAGGACAGGCCTCTCCAGGCCGCGTCTGGCAATGCTGCTGGGAGCAGTGTTTGTGCTGATGCTGATCCCGTTCGGCGGGATGCCGCTCGCGGCTTACGTGCGCGGCGTGACCGGCGACCTCAGCATCACGACGCTGGTGCTGCTGTGGTGTGCGCTTCCGAAAAACTTTTGGCCGGACACCCGGCTGAAACCCTGGTTCGGCGCGACTGATGCCAGGTCACGCCAAGCGTTACTGATACTGATCGCGCTGGCCGCGCTGGCGTTGTATCCGATGGCCTTGGGCGTCGGCGCATTCGATCCTTATCGCCTGGGCTACGGCGATCCGCTATTCGTGGCTTCGCTGCTGTTGCTCACATTGGCCGCGTGGTTCTGGAAGTTTTTCCTAATCGCGCTGTGCATCGCGTTCGCGACTTTCGCATGGGC
Organism: Gallionellaceae bacterium; assembly: GCA_009885195.1. Classification (GTDB taxonomy): domain Bacteria; phylum Pseudomonadota; class Gammaproteobacteria; order Burkholderiales; family Gallionellaceae; genus Nitrotoga. Next base: position 1,065 of record VFLG01000069.1, on the reverse strand, counting down.
AGTCGGCTGGTATGAGTCAAGTAATCTCTGGGATTATTTACTCGACCCGTTCGTGGCTATCTACGCGCTGGCCGCGATTATGACTCGCGCGCTCAGGGCGCAATTTCAACGGCATCGCTCGCGCGGATCGCAACCACCTTTGCCGGGATAAGAGTTTCCATGTTCAAAGCCTTGCGCATCTTCATTCTGCTGTTTATTCTCACCGCTGTCGCACTGGACGCCTGGCGCACAAAGACACAATCGGTAGAATGGAAGTACACGCTGCCGGTCAATATCTATCTGATCAACGGCGATGACAGTCCTGTTGCAGCAGCATATATGCACACTCTGACAGTGGAGGATTTCAAGCCCATAGCGACATTCATGCGCGACGAGGCGGTGCGTTATGGGCGCGCGTCCAGCGCATCCATAGAAATCCGGCTGGGTGGGAAAATAGATGCGCGACCGCCCGCGCCGCCGAGCAACGGAAGTGTGCTGGGGGTGATTACGTGGAGTTTAAAAATGCGCTGGTGGGCGTGGCGCAACACCGACACAGTCGGCCCTGGCCCGCAGGTGAAAATGTTCCTGCTGTATTTTGATCCGGCGCAAAGCAAGGTGCTGGCGCATTCCACCGGCTTGCAGAAAGGCCTGATCGGGCGGGTCAATGTTTTCGCCGCGAGCAGCATGACGAAACAAAACAACGTGATTATCGCCCACGAATTCCTGCACACGCTGGGCGCTACCGACAAATATGATTCCGCCACCAATCTGCCGCTTTTCCCCGACGGTTATGCCATTCCCGATCTCGATCCGCTGCTGCCGCAGCGCTTCGCCGAAATCATGGCGGGACGTACGCCTCTGTCAACAACCGAGGCAGAAACGCCGGCAACACTCGAAGACGCGCTGATAGGCACTAAGACCGCGCAAGAGATCAATTGGTTATAATTCCGATGCGCATTAAAACAGCATATGTGTAGGAGCGGGCCATGCCCGCTCCTACATCCGCTACCCGCGCCAGAACAGCACCAGCCCCCACACCACCAGCGCGTTCACGATGCTCATAAACACCGCCGCGCTGGCGATGTC
>VFLG01000035.1 GCA_009885195.1 Gallionellaceae bacterium | reverse complement strand
CGAAGTTTTGCGAAAAGTGTTGCCTCTGGTCGTGATTGGCATTCAGCATTTTCACCAGCATGGCGTGTTTGTCTGCCTCTTCCTCGCTGGGGAAGCCATGCTCCACTGAATCAGGTTCATAATTGAGCGCAAGGGCGCAGGCTTCCCACGGCTCCACTCTGGGTATATTGCGCCATACAAACCAGTCAGGCGGCTTGATGACGATTGGCGTAGGGCTGTCACGGTGGGCGCTACCACTTCCTTGAGTGGGCAGAATTGCCGCTTTCAGGCGGGCTTGGCTGCGGGCTATCAATGCCTGTTTTTTGTCTTTAGTCATTGCATACCTTCCCATGCAAATCTTCAATAAGAAACCCCCGTCAGGCCGGTGAAGGTGTCCGGCTTTTTGTCCGCTAAAACTAGGCGGGGGAAACTCGTTATGTCAGTCTTTCCCGTGGAACCACTGCTCTTCCGGTAAGTTCCGCAGGTACGCATCCACTTCGTCAATTACGCCATGTTCATCCGCCCAACGAATGTGTTCGTACAGGCGGAGCATTTTATCTATGCCGGAGGTATGCCACCACGCTGCGAGAATAAGAGGTAACGCAGGAGTCCACCCGCCAGAAGATTCCTGCTTTCTGCGTGGCAGCATTTCCCAAAGTCGATTCCAGTAATTAGGTTGTGGGCAGAACCGCCCTTGCTCTCTACAGTAGCCGACCAAGGATTTGGCTTTGTCTGAAAGGTTTTCCATGTTTTGCTTTTATTGTTGCATAGCGTTTAGCCGGGGTATTCGGTCAAGCGGCCATGCGCCACTCACCATCAGTTTCTTGAAATACTTGCTTGGCTTCCTCTTCCAGTTCTTGCCGGTCTATGTCGTTCCATTGGGCAATCATTTTCGCCACCTTGGTTTTGCCGTCAGCATGTTCCAGATAAAGCAGGCGCAGCATTCTTTCGGCGGCCACGGTCGGGCGGCGTCTGCTTCGTTCCCACAAGGAGATCGTCTGCTCGTCAACGCCCATGCAGTCGGCCAGCCGGTTTTGTGACATGCCCATTTCCACCCGCAGAAAACGGATTTCCGCGCCGGACAATCGCTTGCGGTAATTTACCAATTGGTGCGCGATGGTACGATGCAGCCCGCTTATGTCGGCTATCTCCAAGCACTTGCCATGCCCTTTGATCGCCTCATAACGGTAGCCATTTTTTAGCCAGATATTCCGCAGACCGCAGTCGTCATATTTCAACATTTCTTTACCCCTCGAATACCGTTGCGATGATTACCCATTCGCCATTTTCATCCAGCTTAAATACCACGCCTACCGTAACGCGCAGCCCCGCATGTTGCCAACTGATGTTGCAGCACCAATCCCCATAAATATCCAGATGAAGATGCTCGCTGATGATCCCATGCCCCAGCGTTTCCAACACCTGCCTGCGCCCAATCCCTCGCTGGCGCATTCGCAGTTCGGCGTGTTTTGAAAAGAGCAGGCGCCGTTTTTCTTGGGCAGCTTCCTTGAGCCATTGCTTAGCCTGTTGTTCGGTCGGCTTGAATGGCTTGATGTTTTTAGTTGGCATACATTGTATGGGTAAGCAGGGGGGGATTTCAAGGGTTATTTTGCCACCACCCGCAAGCCGACTATGCGCCCTTGGTGACCACTCTCGCAGGGTATGTGAGGGTAAACCGGTTACGCGGCCAGTCTTACCAGCGGCTTTATTTTCTGGCTGGGCTGTTGCTCGGCTTGCCACAAGTCCCACTGTGTTTGCATTCCAAGCCAAACGTCGGGAGAAGTGCTAAGCCATGCCGAAAGGCGCAAGGCCATTCCCGCCGTTACCCCGGCCTTGCCGTTCAGCACTTTGGATAGCGTGACGCGGGATACTTTCAATGCCTGTGCCGCGCTCGTTATGGTCATATCTTCCGGTATCCATTCCCGCAATACTTCGCCGGGATGTGCGGGGTTGTGCATTCTGCTCATTTTCAATATCTCCTAGTGGTAGTCCTGATAATCAACCAGCTCGGCATCGCCACCCTCAAAGGTGAAGGTCATACGCCAGTTTCCATTTACCGTCACAGAGTAATGACCGGCAAGGTTGCCAGTCAGCGGGTGAAATCTCCAGCCCGGCGCGTTCATATCATCCGGGCGTTTTGCACTGTCCAACATGGTCAACATTACGCGCAGCTTTCCGGCATGGTGAGGTTGTATGCCAGCCTTGCTTCCCTTTCGGAAGAATGTCTCAAGCCCCTTGTGACGGAACGTCTTAATCATGCTTTAACTGTAAACTGTTAATTAACACTTGTCAACATGAATCAACTATTCACTACACGCAAACCTGCTTGCACTGGCACAAACTGGATTCCGGCCTGCTCTAATATCCACGCTTCAATTTTGACGTGCCACATCCGCAACAGGTCAAGCGGGCGGCGGATATAGTGTTGCTCACGCACCCCTTGCGGCTTGTGCCCCTGTATTTGTGCGGCAATGCCGCCGGGCATTTCTATCCACTCGCACAGACTGGCAAAGCTACGGCGCAACCCGTGCAAGGTCACATCCACACCAGCAACAGCGCAGGCTTTATCGTGTGCTATGCGCGGCTCCACTAAATGCCCGGATGCGGCAGTCAGGCTACTAAATACAAACTCATTCCGGCGCGGCAAGGCAACTATCAGGTGCGCCACATAGGGCGTTAAGGGAATGACGCGCAGGCCTTCCACCTTGTCTTTTATGGTCAGGCTGTTCCACTGAAAATCCACATCAGCCCAGCGAACGGTTATCAACTCGTTAGGCCTTGCGCCGGTCAATAGCATGGCTTGCAGGTATGCGGAAATAACAGGGTTTCCGATTTGCTTCACGGCTTTGAACCATGCGGGCAATTGCTCACGCTGGAGCGCGTCATTTTTCTTTTGCGGCTTGCCTAGATGCTTTTTGGCTTCCTTGCTTTGCGCGGCGTTGCTGGTCACGATTGCCTTATAGGTAGGATGCGCAGTGCACCAATTCAGGAAAGTGCTTAACAGGGTTCGGGCATTGCGGGCGCGTGCCGGTCGCTTCGCCCCTTCCACCTTCGCCCATGCCGTCACCAGTTCGGGTGTCAGGTCAACAAGGCGAACCGTTGCCAGCGATGCAAGCGCACCGGGCGCGGTCAGCTTGCGGCTTCGGGTTCTTTTCTCGCCCCCGGCTTGCATGGCCTTAACGTGGTCATGCAGGTGAAGCGCACCCCATGCGGGCTTCATGGCGGCGATATATTCCGGCCATGCTATGCCCAGCGTTATCACTTCGCGGGCTTCCTTGGTGCTCAGGGCGGCGGCTTTGGCATCCTTGGCGGCTTCCCGTTCGGCCTTCACTTGGCGCGGGTCGTTGCCGGTGTCTATAACAATTTGCAGGCGGCGTGCTTCGGCTTGGGCGTTGGCAATACTCCACACGCCCACGTCACCAATAGTCAGGCGCATGGATTTACCCTTAACCTTGGCTTGGAATATGTAGGATTTCGCACCGGCGGCTGTCGCAATAACGCCCAGCCCCTTCACTGCATCGCACCATAGATAAGCTCGTGTTTTACCCTTGGGGCATTGAAAATCAGCTATGCGCCCGGCTGTCAGCTTCACCTTTACCGCTTTTACTACCGCTTTGACTATTGCCATGATTCCCCCTTGCTCATATGTCACCACGAATTCCTTAATACCCCCACACGTTGCCCTATTACTGGCATTCTCATGTCACCAATATGTCACCAATATGTCACCACGAAGTCAGTATATAGCGGAATATCTATCAACACAACAAACAAGGCTAAAATTATTAACTCATTGTTTTATATTATTTTGATATGACAATCAACACGGCAAAATACCAATTTGCGGGTACTCATAATCCTTTGGTCGGTGGTTCAAGTCCACCACGACCCACCAATAAACAACAGGTTAGCTCGTTACTGGCTAACCTGTTTTTATTTGGCAGGGCGGTTTCAATCTCCAAGTGTCGGCGCAGCGCTGCTTCGTCCCCGGTGTATAATCCGCGTTTCTTGTTGCCCCCGCTGGAATGATGAGTGCCTGTAGGTAATTGATGATAAAAAAATTGTTAAAACGTGTGTTCCAACAATCCGCCCGTACCCGGGTGGAAGGTAGATGTCACATCATCCCCTTTGACGTGCATGGCGTCAGTCATGAAGGCATCAGCTACGCTGCGCGTAGGGTGACCGATGGCTTGCAAGCGGCGGGATTCGCGGCTTTCGTGGTGGGCGGTGCGGTGCGCGATCTGCTGCTTAACCGCCACCCCAAGGATTTCGATATTGCCACCAACGCCACACCGGAAGATGTGCGCCGCGTGTTCCGCCGTTCGCGCATCATCGGGCGGCGTTTCCGGCTGGTGCATGTGATGTTCGGCGAGGATACGGTGGAGGTGTCCACCTTCCGTCGCATGATCGAGGAAGAAGACGCCGAGACAGACGAACACGGACGGCTGTTGCGTGACAACGAGTTCGGTGACCAGGAGCAGGACGCGGCGCGGCGCGACTTTACCGCCAACGCACTGTTCTACGACCCGGCCACCCAAGAAATTCACGATTATCACAACGGCTATGCCGACATCCGCGCCAACACCCTGCGCATGATCGGCGACCCGGCGGTGCGTTATCGCGAAGACCCGGTGCGTATGCTGCGCGCGGTGCGTCTGTCGGCCAAGCTGGGCATGAAGCTGGATGAGGCGACTGGCGCGCCGATTGCCGGCATGAAGGAATTGCTGGGCAACGTGCCGCAGGCGCGTCTGCTGGATGAGATGCTCAAGCTGCTGCTGTCTGGTCACTCACTGGAATGCGTCAAGAAGCTGCGCGAAATGGATTTGCATCACGGCCTGTTGCCGATGCTGGACGTGATACTGGAACAGCCGATGGGCGAGCGCTTCATCATGCTGGCATTGCAGAATACCGATCAGCGCATCAGCGAGGAGAAATCAGTTTCGCCCGCTTTTCTGTTTGCTGCGCTGTTGTGGCACGAGGTGTTGTCCGCCTGGAAGGTGCATCAAGCGGCGGGAGAAAGTCCGGTCGCTGCATTGCATGCGGCCATGGATGAGGTGCTGGAGCGGCAACATGCCCAGCTCGCCATTCCGCGCCGTTACGATGCGATCATGAAGGAATTGTGGTTGTTGCAGCCGCGCTTTGAGCAGCGCGGCGGGCAACGGCCAATACGTTTGTTATCACAGCCGCGTTTCCGTGGCGCATATGATTTTCTGCTGCTGCGTTGCGAGAGTGGCGAGGTGGACGCGCAACTGGGTTTGTGGTGGGATGAGTTCCAGGACGCCACGGACGAGCGCCGCGCCGAAATGCTGATGCAGGATGATGAACCCAAGAAACGCCGTCGCCGCAAGAAACCCGGCGCAGCCAAGCAGGATGAGAAAACCCAGCCCGAAACGGCAACACAGACAGAGTCGCCAGTGCAGTCAGAGTTTCCGATCGATTAATGGGGCATATCGCTTTCGTCGGTCTGGGCAGCAACCTGTCCGACCCATGTAGTCAAGTGTTGCGCGCTTTGCAGATGCTGGACAGTTTGCCGCAAACTAAAGTATTGGCGCGTTCCTCGCTATACCGCAGCGCGCCGATAGGTTATCTGCAACAGCCGGATTTCATCAACGCAGTGGCACGACTGGAAACGGAATTAAGTCCACGCGCCCTGCTGGATGCGCTGCTTGGACTGGAAAAAGACAATGGACGCACGCGTGATTTTCTTAATAGCCCGCGCACACTGGATTTGGACGTGCTGCTGTATGATAATTTGCAGCACCATGAACATGGACTCACTCTCCCGCATCCGCAGATGCACAGGCGTGCATTTGTATTGCGCCCGTTGCTGGAGATAGCTCCGGATTGTGAGATTCCCGGTGTGGGTCCGGCAGCGGAGGCGTTGCGGCACTGCGCAGATCAACAGTTGGAGCGAATTACAGATGCTGGCTGATAAATACCGTTATGTCGTCGTCGAAGGGCCGATCGGGGTGGGCAAGACCAGCCTGACCCATCGCCTGGCTGAGCATTCCGGGGCAACTGCGCTGCTGGAAAAGCCGGAAGAAAATCCTTTTCTGACGCATTTTTATCAGGATCCTGCACGCCACGCCTTGCCTACCCAGTTGTTTTTCCTGTTTCAGCGCATCAACGAGGTGCGGGATTTGGCGCAGATGGACTTGTTTCGCACCAGTTCTGTAGCGGATTACCTGTTCGACAAGGACGCGCTGTTTGCCCGCCTGAATCTCAGTGACGATGAATTTGCGCTGTACCAAAATATTTATCACAGCCTGGCGCCACAAGCGCCCCCGCCGGACCTGGTGATTTATCTGCAAGCCTCGCCGGAAACCCTGATTGAGCGCGTGCGCCGTCGCGCCATTGCCTATGAGCGGCAGATTTCGGACGCTTACCTGCTGCGCTTGGCGCAAGCTTATAGCGATTTTTTCTATCATTACGATGCTGCACCGGTGCTTGTTGTGAATAGTGAGAATCTAAATTTTGTGGATAATGACGAGGATTTTGCACTGTTGCTGCAACGCATCGCAGGGATGCGTGGAGCGCGCGAATTTTTCAGCATGGGAGCATGATGATGCGTACAACATTGACGAATTTGCAAGCGATGCGCGACAAGGGCGAAAAGATCGCCGTGCTGACCTGTTACGACGCCAGTTTTGCGGCTTTGCTCGAAGCCAATGGCGTGGACGTGCTGCTGGTCGGCGATTCGCTGGGCATGGTGTTGCAAGGCCATGAGACCACCTTGCCGGTGACATTGGACGAGATGGTTTATCACACGGCGTGCGTGGCGCGCGGAACGAAAAAAGCATTCATTATTGCGGATATGCCATTCGGCACTTTTCAGGTCAGCCCGGAAAAAACATTTGCTCATGCCGCACGACTGATGGCGGCGGGCGCGCAAATGGTCAAACTCGAAGGCGGTGCAGCGATGGTTGAAACAATACGTTTCCTCACCGAACGCGGCATCCCGGTATGCGGCCACATCGGGCTGACGCCGCAATCGGTACACCAGTTGGGCGGCTATCGTGTGCAAGGCAAAGAATCCGCCGCCGCACAGCAGTTGTTGCAAGATGCGATGGCGCTCGAACAAGCCGGCGCGGGAATGATCGTGCTGGAAGCCATGCCTGCGTTGCTTGCTGCGGAGATCACCGCGCAGTTGACTATCCCCACCATCGGCATCGGCGCGGGTGCGGAATGTTCCGGCCAAGTGCTGGTGCTGCACGACATGCTGGATATTTATCCGGGCAAAAAGGCGCGCTTCGTGAAGAACTATATGCAGAATGTCGGCAGTATCGCGGCGGCAGTGGCGAATTATGTTGCCGAAGTAAAGGCGGGTTCTTTCCCGGCACAGGAATATAGCTTCTGATGCAAATCATTTCTACCGTTGCCGAATTGCGCGTACGCCTGCACAACGAAACAAATATCGCCTTCGTGCCGACCATGGGCAATCTGCATGAAGGTCATCTCGATTTGGTGCGCATCGCACGGGAGCACGGTAAATGCACCAAAGGTACGCAATCCGCTAACCAGCAAGCTGGTTGTGGGGTTGTCTGCGTGGTGGTGAGCATTTTCGTGAACCCGCTGCAATTCGGCCCCAGTGAAGATTTTTCCACATACCCGCGCACGCTGGAACAGGACTGCACGTTGCTGGAACAGTGCGGGGTAGATGTAGTGTTTGTGCCATCAGTAAACGAAATGTATCCCGCGCAGCAAACTGTGTTCGTCGAGCCACCGCTGATCGCCAACGATTTGTGCGGCGCATCGCGCCCCGGACATTTTCGCGGCGTGGCGACGGTGGTGCTGAAGCTGTTGAACATCGTGCAGCCGCAGGTCGCGCTGTTTGGCAAGAAGGATTATCAGCAATTGCACATCATTCGCCAGATGGTCGCGCAATTGAATTTGCCGGTAGAAATCGTTGGTGGCGAAACGGTGCGCGCGCCGGATGGCCTTGCGCTGAGTTCACGCAACCAGTATTTGAGTGCTACGGAGCGAACCGAAGCGGCTTTTTTGTATCAAATCTTGACTGGGATGCGACAAGACCTGCTGCGCGGTGAGACAGATTTTTCCAAACTGGAGCATGGCGCGGCACAAGCGCTTGCCGCGCGGGGCTGGAAGGTGGAATATGTAGCTGTGCGCAGCCAGGCAAGCTTGGCTCGGCCAGAAGAGCATGAGGGCAATCTGGTCATTCTGGCTGCGGTGCGGCTGGGGCAGACCCGATTGATTGATAATCTGGAAGTTTGTCTTAAGGGGTGAGCGCTTATATAATGCGCTGCTTAACTCTCCTGCGGGGGTGAAATTATGCAAAGAACCATGCTTAAGTCCAAATTGCATCGGGTGCGTGTTACGCACTCGGAATTGCATTATGAAGGCTCGTGCGCGATCGACGAGGTTTTGCTGGATGCTGCTGACATCCGCGAGTACCAACAGATTGATATTTACAACGTCACCAACGGTGAACGTTTTACTACTTATGCCATTCGTGCGCAGCGCGGTTCCGGCGTTATCTCTGTGAACGGCGCAGCGGCACACAAGGCCAGCACGGGTGACATACTGATCATCGCCACATACGCGATGTATTCCGAACTGGAATTGCAAAAATTCCATCCCCAGCTTGTCTATGTCGACGAGCGCAACCGCATCATCGCGCAGCGCGATGAGATCGCAATTCAGGCTGCCTGACTGAAAACTCCAAGCCGTCAGCTTGGCTTATTTACCTTGCCGATTTTGGTATGCCGCAGATTGGGCAAGCGCTATCCTTATTCAGCGTGATGGTGCGCAGTTCCATGCGCAGTGTATCCATCACCAGCAGTCTTCCACAAAGCGGTGTGCCTGCGTCCAGCAAGAGTTTAAGCGCTTCGGCGGCTTGGATGCTGCCGATGATGCCGACCAGTGGCGCGAATACGCCCATCACCGCGCAGCGCGTTTCTTCGGTATCGGCCTGTTCTGGGTAGAGGCAGCCGTAGCACGGGCTATCGTTGTGGCGCAGGTCAAACACCGCCACCTGGCCGTCGAAGCGGGTGGCCGCGCCGGATACCAGCGGTTTTTTCAACTGCACGCAAACCTGGTTGAGCGCATAGCGCGTGGCAAAATTGTCGCTGCAATCCAGCACCACATCGGCCTGCGCCGCCAGTTCCAGTAAATGTGTTTGATCGACGCGCTGGTTCAGCGCGACCACGTGTACCTCTGGATTGATCTCGGCCAGCGCGGCGCGTGCAGAATCCGCCTTGGCCATGCCGATGCTGGAAGTGCGATGCAGGATTTGGCGCTGCAGATTGGTAAGGTCTACCGTGTCACCGTCGCACAGGGTAATCGTGGCAACACCGCTGGCGGCGAGGAACAGGGCGGCAGGTGAACCCAGCCCACCGGCGCCGATGATCAGTGCGTGTGCATCCAGTAGTTTTTGCTGCCCCTCAATGCCGATCTCGGGCAGCAGGATGTGGCGGCTATAGCGCAGCAACTGTTGGTCATTCATATGGGCACCCCTAAAAATCCAAACCCCGTCGCGATACTGTGTTGCTCAAGAAATTTTAACGCTTACATATCAAACATATGCGGCGCGCTAAAATTTCTTTCGCGCCTTGTCTCGCTTAGGGTTTTGAATTTTTAGAGGCGCCCATATGGCCACTTCGCGTTTTAATCAAGTTACGGTTTTTTACTGTCTCCTGCTCCATGCAGGATATTCATACCCTTGAGCAGGTTTAGAGCCTGGGTGAGCTGGTAATCGTCCTTGGTGCCGAATTCAGTAAATTTTGGTTTGACCGCATCGCTTTCCTCGGGCTTGGCCGGGGCTGCCGGTTTTGCGCGGTCGTTCGTCTTGTCAGCAGGCGGTTGTCCATTTCCATTGCTCAGGTGGCGCTCCAGGTCAGCTTCGCGCATGCGGAAGGTGTGGTCTTGTTCCGCCGTCGCCGGGTCTTCTATGATGATGTCGGGGACGATGCCCGTGGCCTGGATGGAGCGGCCACCGGGCGTGAAATAGCGCGAGGTGGTGAGCTTAATCGCGGTGTTGTTGCCCAGCGGCAGAACGGTCTGCACCGAACCCTTGCCGAACGTTTGCGTGCCCATGACGATCGCGCGTTTGTGATCCTGCAATGCGCCCGCGACAATTTCCGAAGCGGAGGCGGAGCCGCCATTGACCAGCAATACGATAGGCACGTCCTTGACTGCCGCTGGCAGATCCTTCAGGTAATCGGCCTGGTTCTGGGCATAATTTTCAGGGGCGGCGGTCAGGCGCATCTTGGCGCTTTCGGTGCGCCCTTCGGTATAAACGACCAGCGCATCCTTGGGCAGGAAGGCGGCGGATACCGCCACCGCACTGTTGAGCAGGCCGCCCGGGTTGTTGCGCAGATCCAGCACCAGACCTTTCAATGGGCCCTGGTTTTCCTTGAACAGATTGTCCAGCGCAGTGGCGAGATTTTCACCGGTGCGATCCTGAAATTGAGTGATGCGGATAAATCCATAGCCAGGCTCTATCATCTTGGGTTTGACGCTCTTCACCTTGATGACGGCGCGCGTTATGGTGAAGATCAGCGGTTTGGGCGTGTCCTTGCGGATCACGGTCAGCACGATTTTGCTGCCCGGCTTGCCGCGCATGCGCTTGACCGCATCATTTAACGACAAGCCCTTTACCTGTGCATCGTCCAACTTGATGATGAGATCGCCGCTCTTGATACCGGCGATATAAGCGGGGGTGTCCTCAATCGGCGAGATGACTTTCACCAGCCCGTCTTCCATACCCACTTCGATGCCCAGGCCGCCGAACTCGCCATGCGTGCCGACTTGCAGCTCCTTGAAAGCATCGGCATCCAGATAGGAAGAGTGCGGATCCAGCCCGCTCAACATGCCATTGATGGCTTCGGTGATCAGCTTCTTGTCACCGACCGGCTCCACATAATCGCTTTTGATACGGCCAAACACCTCGGAGAAGGCACGTAATTCTTCTATCGGCAGCGGCTCGGGGCTGTTCTTGTCGGCAATAGCAGCGAATTGCAGGCTGACCAGCACGCCTGCGATTAAGCCCAATCCAATCAATCCAAATTTCTCAATACGACTACGCATGTTTGTCCTCTATATCTAAATTATCTCAACAACCTGTTAATGGCTTATCCATTTCATCGGATCCAAAGGTTTCCCCTTGTGGCGCAGTTCGAAGTATAAACCGGAATCCTCGTTTCCGCCGGTATTGCCGACGGTAGCCACCGTATCGCCCCCGCTCAAGGTATCGCCCACCTGCTTGTATAGCGTTTCGTTATTGCCATACAAGCTCATGTAGCCTTGGTCATGATCTATGATCAATAAGTTTCCGAAGCCGCGCAACCAGTCGGCGAAAACCACACGCCCGGACGCTACGGCTTTGACCGCCTGCCCGCTGGCCGCATGCACCAGCAGACCCCGCCACAGGACAGTGTTGTCCGGGCGCACGCTGCCGAATTTGTTGCTTACCTTCCCTTTTACCGGCAGCACCAGCTTGCCTTTAAGCTGATCGAACGGTTTGCCGTCGAAGCGATTGTCGGGCAACTTGTCATTGTTGAATACCCCCCCATCTTTCGGCTGCGACAACATTGCCGCGAGCTTGTCGATCAACTGCGCCAGACGGTTCTCGTCCCGTTGCAGGCGACCGATTTTGTGGCGTTGCTGTTTGAGTTGCCGGGCAAACTGTGTGAGCACTTGCTGGCGCGCAAGCTTGTCTTTTTCCAGGGACTGTTTTTGTGATTTTTCCTCTGCCTGTAGCGCCGCAATTTCCACACCCTTTTGCCGGGTCTGCTGGGCGAGCGCGTTCAACTGCTCCAGGTTGCCACGCAAAGTTTTTATCCACGCCGCGCGGCTGCGCGCGATGTATTGGTAATAGCGCATTTCGCGTGCGACCTGGTTGGGGTCATGATTGTTGAGCAGCAGCTTGAGGTATTCCTGTTGGCCGCCCAGATATTGCTGGAACAGCAATTTACCCAGCAGCGCTTGTTGGCCCTGCATGCCAGCTTCCAGTTGCTTAGTTTGTTGTTGCAACTGACTGAGTGAGTGTTTCGCCGCGCGTTGTTGCTGCGCCAGCGCAGCCAATGTGCGATTGCTGTTGCTGATGGCGCGTTCCGATTCGCGCAACGCGTCGGACGCTTCGGATTTGGATTCGCTGGTTTTTTCCAGATCATGTTGCAGTGCGGTGATGCGCTGGCGCAGATTGTCCAGTTTTTCTTGCTGTGAGGCATGAACGCTGCTTGTGTCCGCCAGCAGGCAGATGCATAGCAGCAAGATACGGATGAGAACGGTCACTGGATAGTGATTAACGACGAGCCAGTCATTTCCGGTGGTTGTGGCAGACCCATCATGGTCAGCAGGGTGGGCACCACATCTTGCAATGCGCCGTTGTCGGCTATCTGTGCGCGGCGGCCGATGTACAGAAACGGCACCGGGTTAAGCGTGTGTGCGGTATGCGCCTGACGGGTGGTGCGATCCAGCATCTGCTCGGCATTGCCGTGGTCGGCGGTAATCAACACCTCGCCGCCGCATTGCAGCATCGCGCTCACCACGCGGCCTATGCACACATCCAGCGCTTCGATGGCCTTGACCGCCGCCTCCATGTTGCCGCTGTGTCCGACCATGTCGCCGTTGGCAAAATTGCAGATGATGGACTGGTATTTTTTGCTGCGGATTGCCGCTTCCAGTTTGTCGGCCACCTCGAACGCGCTCATTTCTGGCTTGAGGTCATAGGTCGCCACTTTGGGGGAAGGCACCAGAATGCGGTCTTCGCCTGGATAAGGCTGTTCCTTGCCGCCGTTGAGGAAGTAGGTGACGTGCGCATATTTTTCTGTTTCCGCGATGCGCAATTGTTGCAGTCCCAGGCCGGAAATATATTCGCCAAAACAATTGTGGATGGCGGTCGGGGCGTAGGCGAGCGGGAGATGAAAGTCCTCGCCGTAGCTGGTCAGCGTGACAAAACTCGCCAGCTTGGGGAAGCGCTCACGCGCGAAGCCGTTAAAGGCATCATCGGTCAAGGCGCGGGTCATCTGGCGGGCGCGGTCGGCGCGGAAGTTCATGAACACAGCGACATCGCCGTCCTGCATGACATGCGGTTCCCCAATGACAGTGGCTTTGACGAACTCGTCATTTTCGTCGCGTGCATAGGCTTGCTGCAATCCCTGCACGGCATCAGGCGCGCTGAACGCCGCTTTGCCCTGGGTCAGCAGATCATAAGCCTGTTGCACACGCTCCCAGCGGTTGTCCCGGTCCATCGCAAAGTAGCGGCCAACGATGGTGGCAATACGGCCAACGCCCAGTGCAACGCATTTATCCTGCAAGCGTTGCAGCGAATGCTGCGCGCTGCGCGGTGGCGTGTCGCGGCCGTCCAGAAAAACATGGATGAATATTTTGTGCAGTCCGGCGCGCGCGGCCAGCTCCAGCATGGCGTGGATATGATCTTCGTGGCTATGCACGCCGCCGGGCGACAACAGCCCCAGAATATGAAGCGCCGTGCCGTGTTGTTTGGCCTGAGCAACAGATTGGGTGAATGCCGGGTTGGTATAGAAACTGCCGTCTCGAATGGACGCATCTACCCGCGTCAATTCCTGATATACCACGCGACCCGCGCCGATGTTGAGATGGCCGACTTCAGAGTTGCCCATCTGATCGTGTGGCAACCCCACCGATAATTCCGAGGCCTGAATCAGGGTGTGCGGGTAGTCGCGCCACAGCCTGTCCCAGTTGGGTTTGTGCGCATGGGCGATGGCGTTGTGGTCGGGGTCTTCGCGATAGCCGAAGCCGTCGAGGATGAGCAGAAGGGCAGGGGTAACTTTCATACCGGATTTTCAGGGAGTGTTAGAATATAAGTGACTAATTATTTAGTCTGCATATTTTAGCCGATTTTGTGGCGTTGCACGATGCTGGATGAGAAAAGGATAACGGAAAGACATGACAAAAAAATTAATCGATAAAGACGAGGATATTTTGCAGGCCTCACTAGCCATCAAGTCCATCGCCCATCCCCTGCGCCTGAAAATACTATGCATGCTGGGGGATAAAGAGGTCAGCGTGCAGGACATTGTGGATGACGTCGGCACTTCGCAAAGCAATATTTCGCAGCATCTCGCCATTTTGCGCGACAAAGGCGTGCTGATTACGCGCAAGGAGGCCAACCGGGTTTACTATCGTATCGGCGACCCGCGCACGCTCAAATTGGTGGGGATGATGCGCGATGTGTTCTGCACCAATTAGCGGGGTTGCTTTTTATTTAATATTAGAATATGCTTATATTATGAATTATCAACTCATCGGGTGGATTGCCATGAAGCGTAAAATTTTAACTCTGCTGGCCGGTGGCCTTGTTTTGGGCTGGGCGGCGACCGCAGCGCAGGCGGCGGAGCAGCTGGCCGTAGCCCCGGTGCAGGTGCGAGAGGTAGCGCAAACCTATAGCGCCGATGGTGTGGTTGAGGCGACGCGGCAATCTACCGTGTCGGCGCAGATTTCCGGGCGAGTGAAGGAAATTTATTTCGATGTCGGCGACAACGTGAAGAAGGGTCAGATCATTTTGCGCATTGATGAGCGGGAAGCAGCGCAAGCTTTGGCTGGTAGCCAGGCGCAAGTGGTGCAGGCGCAGGCCGCGATGCACAATGCCAAGTCCAATTACGAGCGCGCGCGCCAGATGTTCGCGCAGAAATTTATCAGCCAGGCCGCATTGGACAAGGCCGAGGCCGATTACAAAGTGGCATCGGCACAGGCTGCGGCCAGCCAGGCAGGAGAAAGCCAGGCGGCGCTGGCGCAGGGTTACACCGCCGTGGTCGCGCCGTATGGCGGCGTGGTGGCGGCGCGCCAGGTAGAGATCGGCGAAATGGTCACGGTCGGCAGGCCGCTGATGACCGGCTTCGATCCTGCGCAGATGCGGGTGATCGTCAATGTGCCGCAAGACAAGCTGAAGGACATCGGCGCGCGTCCTGATGTCGCGATCGAATTTCCCTCGATAAAACTCAGGGTGAAAGCTGCTTCGGTGACCGTGCAACCGGTGGCTGATGCGCGCACCCACACCACGCGGGTGCGCATAGACCTGCCCGTCAGGGAGCGGGGCGTGTATCCGGGGATGTATGTGCGCGCGCACTTTGTGGTGGGCAAGTCTAAAAAAATGCTGATTCCTGGCAGCGCTGTATTGCGCCGCAGCGAGGTCATCGCGGTCTATGTGGTGGATGACCAGGGCAAGGTGACATTGCGCCAGATCCGCTTGGGTGAGGCTGTTGGTCAGAACGAGGTTGAAGTGCTGGCTGGGCTGAATGCCGATGAACAGGTCGCGCTGGATCCGGTTAAGGCAGGTATGGCGCTGGCGCAACAAGTGAAAAAATGATGGGCATATCCGGACGTATCGCCAGGTATTTTCTGCACTCGCAAATGACACCGCTGCTGGCACTGGTGGTGCTGCTGCTGGGCCTGTTCGCGGTGCTGGTGACGCCGCGCGAAGAAGAGCCGCAGATCAATGTCACGATGGCCAATGTGCTGATCGCCTATCCCGGCGCATCGGCGCAGGATGTGGCGCGCACCGTGGCCACTCCGGCCGGGCAGGTGCTGTCGCAGATTGCCGGGGTGGAGCATGTTTATTCGGTATCACAGCCGGGCATGGCGGTGCTCACGGTGCAGTTCAAGGTGGGCGAGCAGCACATCCCTGCGCTGGTCAAATTGTATGATGTCATTCACTCTAACGCCGACTGGCTGTCGCCCACGCTCGGTGTGGCGCAGCCTATCATCAAGGCCAAAGGCATAGACGATGTACCGGTAGTGGCGTTTACATTGTGGCGCGATGAAGCGTCCGGCGGCGGCCTGGCGCTGACCCAGGTGGCACATGCCATTGAAGTTGAGCTGAAGCGCGTGCCAGGCACGCGCGAGGTGGTTACATTAGGCGCTACGCCGCGCATCGTGCGCGTGCTGCTCAATCCGGAAAGTTTGAACGCTTACCATCTTACCGCGCAGGATGTCCGTGGCGTATTGCAGGCCGCCAACGTGTCGCAGGAGTCGGGTAGTCTGGTGCAGAACGACCGCGAGCTGCGGGTGCAAACCGGAAACTTTCTGAGCGATGCGAGCGAGGTCAGCCGGTTGGTGGTGGGCGTGACCGATGGCAAGCCGGTGTATTTGCGCGATGTGGCAGAAGTGCTGGACGGCGCCGACCAGCCCGCCAGCTACGTCTGGCTGGGTACCGGCATGGCGGCGGGCGACAAAGGTATTCAAGGTCGGGGTGAATTTGGCGCAGTCACTATTTCGATAAGCAAGAAACCGGGCGAGAACGCGGTGGATGTGGCCGACCAGTTGTTGCAGCGCGTGCAGGAACTCAAGGGCAGCGTGATTCCTTCCGATGTGCAGGTCACCACCACGCGCAACTATGGCGAGACCGCCAACGACAAGGCGATGAAGCTGATCCAGAAGCTGATTCTGGCCACCCTCGCGGTCGTGGCGCTGGTGTGGATCGCCCTGGGACGGCGCGAGGCATTCATCGTCGGCATTGCCATACTGCTGACGCTGGCCGCCACGCTGTTTGCTTCCTGGGCATGGGGCTTTACCCTGAATCGCGTGTCGCTGTTCGCGCTGATTTTTTCCATCGGAATTCTGGTGGATGATGCGATTGTGGTGGTTGAAAACATTCATCGCCGCCGCCAATTATCCAGCCACCAGCCATTATCCGAAATCATTCCGCAGGCGGTGGACGAGATAGGCGGGCCAACCATCTTGGCTACGTTTGCGGTGATTGCCGCATTGCTGCCGATGGCCTTCGTCAGCGGCCTGATGGGGCCGTACATGAGCCCGATCCCGATCAACGCCAGCATGGGCATGGTGATTTCGCTGGCGGTCGCTTTCGTTGTCACACCCTGGCTGGCGCTCAGATTTTCCGCGCCGCACCATGTTGAGGTGAAGGACGAGCGCGACACCGCTTTGACCCGTTTTTTTCAGGCGCGCCTGACACCGTTCCTGAATCGCGAGTATGGAAAACCTGCGCGGCGCAAGCTGTGGCTGGGTATATTGGCCGGGCTCTTTTTCGCCGTGGGTTTGGTGGGGGTGAAGCTGGTGGTGCTTAAGATGTTACCGTTCGACAACAAATCCGAGTTCCAGGTGGTGGTGGACATGCCCAGTGGCACAGCGCTGGAGCGGACTGCGGCAGTAATGCGTGAAATCGGCGCCTATCTCGCCACGGTGCCGGAAGTGACCGACTACGAGGTTTATGCCGGTGCGGCATCACCGATTAATTTTAACGGTTTGGTGCGCCAGTATTATTTACGCAGTGCTGCCGAGCAGGGCGATATTCAGGTGAATCTGCAAGACAAAGGTCATCGTAGCCGCAGCAGCCATCAGATCGCCAGCAGCGTGCGCGAGCCGATCGAGGCGATTGCAAAACGCTGGAATGCGAATGTAAAAATCGTCGAAGTGCCGCCGGGGCCGCCGGTGTTGTCTCCCATCGTGGCCGAAATTTACGGGCCGGACTATGACGGCATGCGCAAAGTGGCCACACAGGTGCGCGAGCAATTCGCCAGCACGGCAGACATCGTCGGCATTGACGACAGCGTGACGGAAGCGGCACCCAAGTTGCTGCTGCATGTGCTGCAAAGCAAGGCCGCCCTGCTGGGCATAGCGCCCAATGACATTGTGGATGCCATGCAGATTGCCCTGTCCGGGCAGGACGTGACTTCGCTGCACGTTGGTACGGCAAAGTATGCGCCGCCGCTGCGTCTGGGCCTGTCTGCCGAAAAGCGCAGCCACATCGACGATGTGCTCAAGCTCAAAGTGCGCGCACGGGATGGCGTGCTGGTGCCGCTATCCGAGGTGGTGCAGATCATTCCGGCACAACGCGACTACCCGATTTATCACAAGGATCTGCTGCCGGTGGTGTACGTGTACGGCGATATGGCAGGCAAGCTGGACAGCCCGCTGTACGGCATGTTTGGCATCAACAGCAAGGTCAGCGGCACGCAACTTGAGCAGGGCGGCAAGCTGAATGTCCATTATTTCAAGCAGCCGTCCGATCCCTACGCGTCCTATGCCTTGAAGTGGGACGGCGAATGGCAGGTGACTTTCGAAACCTTCCGCGACATGGGTATTGCATATGGTGTCGGCTTAATTTTGATCTACCTGCTGGTGGTGGCACAGTTCAAAAGTTATCTGGTACCGCTAGTCATCATGGCACCGATCCCGCTCACCCTGATCGGCGTGATGCCGGGCCATGCCTTGCTGGGGTCGCAATTTACCGCCACCTCGATGATAGGCATGATTGCGCTGGCCGGCATCATCGTGCGTAATTCCATCTTGCTGGTGGATTTTATCAACCTGCAATTGCGCGACGGTGCGGACCTGCAACATGCCGTGATCGCCGCCGCCGGCGCGCGTGCCAAACCCATTATCCTGACCGGGCTGGCCGCCATGCTGGGGGCGCTGTTCATCCTGGATGATCCGATTTTCAACGGGCTGGCGATTTCGCTGATCTTCGGCATACTGGTATCCACTATGCTGACGCTGATCGTCATTCCGGTGTTGTACTACGCCATGCTGTATAAAAAACTTGGCTAATATTTGCAATTTAATTAAGGAGAGTTATTCATGAACGCTGAACGCATTGTTCGTATCATTGCAGGATTTTTTATCCTGCTGTCTTTGTCGCTGGGTGTGGCAGGCAGCCCCTTGTTCGTGAGCCAATACTTTTTGTGGTTCACCGTTTTCGTTGGCTTGAATCTGTTTCAGAGCGGCTTCACCAAAATCTGTCCGCTCAATAATATATTGGCAAAGTTGGGTTTCAAGGGTGGTTTTTGCTAGGGCAAGACGACCCATACACAAAACTGTTTGAGCGTCAGTATATTCATATCTCAATAGCCGTGGCACGCTTCGAATGTCCATCAGATTGTATTCGGGGTGATTTCGTTTAATGTTGGCACGCCTAAAAGAATTAATGCTCTTTCGCATAAGCAGAAAATCCAGTAAAGTGACTCCCCGCCATGACTATTAAGAGCTAAAACTATGACTATAAAAGGGCAACAGTTACAAGACCCGTTCCTGAATGCGTTGCGCAAGGAGCAGGTGCAGGTCGCTATTTATCTGGTGAACGGCATCAAGTTGCAGGGCCAGGTCGAGTCGTTCGACCAGTATGTGGTGTTGCTGAAGAACACCATTACCCAGATGGTGTACAAGCACGCCATTTCCACTATTGTCCCGGCACGTTCTGTAACCATTCCGCTAGACGCTGAGTAATGCATGAGAGTACGACGGCGGCTAATACTGCAATATTAGTCAGTCTGGATTTCGGTGCGCCGGACTACGCGGAGAGTCTGGAAGAATTATGCTTGCTGGCGGAGACCGCTGGGGTGCAGACCATTGCGCTGGTGGAAGGTAAGCGCCAGCGCCCCGATGCATCGCTCTTTGCGGGCAGCGGCAAGGTGGATGAAATTGCCGCGCTGGTAGAGCAGCACGAAGTGCCGTTGGTCATTTTCAATCACGACCTTACTCCGGCACAGATGCGCAATCTCACTGCCAGAATCAAGGCGCGCGTGATTGACCGCACCATGTTGATCCTGGATATTTTTGCCTTGCGCGCGCAAAGCCATGAAGGCAAGGTGCAAGTCGAATTGGCGCAGCTTAAATATCTTTCCACGCGTTTGGTCGGTATGAATACCGACATGGGGCAACAAAAATATGCGGTAGGCGCGCGCGGCCCGGGGGAAACGCAGCTGGAGCTGGACAGGCGCAAGCTGGATAAGCGGGTGCAGCTGTTGAAAGAGCGGCTCGAAAAACTCGCGCGGCAGCGCCAACTGATGCGCCGGGCGCGCAATCGTTCCGAGGTGATGTCGGTGTCGATAGTCGGCTATACCAACGCCGGGAAATCCACCTTATTTAACAAGCTGACCCAGGCTAATGTCTATGTGGCGGATCAGTTGTTTGCCACGCTCGACACGACTTCGCGCAAGGTGTTTATCGAAGGCACGGGGCAGGTGGTATTGTCGGATACGGTCGGGTTTATCCGCCATCTGCCGCATGGCCTGGTGGCGGCGTTCCGCAGTACGCTGGAGGAGACGGCGCAGGCCGATTTGTTGTTGCATGTGGTGGATGCCAACAGTTCGGAGCGATTTGACCAGATTGCTGAAGTAAATAAGGTATTATTGGAAATTGGCGCGCAACATATCCCGCAAATTTTGGTGTTCAACAAGATTGATTTGCAGGATATTGCTGCGGGCGTGCAGCGCGACGAACATGGTAGAATTGTCGGCATTCATCTGAGCGCCAAGACCGGTGCGGGTATAGATGAATTGCGCGCGGCATTGGCGGAGGTGCGCGATGCTAGTGGGCAGGATGTGGCGGCGCAAGAGTGGCATCCCCTTAACAAGAACTGAGTTAACAGAAGACAGGATAAATTATGGGATTGAATGATCCGCAATGGGGAAATAAAAACAGTGGCGGACCGCCCGATCTGGAGGCTGTAATGCGCGACCTCAATAAAAAGATCGCGGGCTTGTTCGGTGGCAAAAGTGGCGGCACCAGCGGCAACGGCAGCGGCGGAGAGTCGCCCATGAAATTCGGCGGCGGCATCGGCCTGATCGTGGTCATTGTTGTGCTGGTTTGGATCGCCAGTGGTTTCTACATTGTGGACGCCAGCGAGCGCGGCGTGGTGCTGCGCTTCGGCAAGTATGTCGAAGCCACGACGCCCGGCCCGCGCTGGCATTTGCCATTTCCCATCGAATCGGTCGAGGTGGTGAACTTGAGTCAGGTGCGGACGGCGGAAGTCGGTTACCGCGATAACGTCAAGAACAAGGTGCTGAAAGAGTCGCTGATGCTGACCGATGATGAAAACATCATCGATATTCAATTTGCCGTGCAATATTTCCTCAAGGACCCCGCCGATTATTTGTTTAACAATCGCGCTCCGGACGAGAGCGTGCGTCATGCTGCGGAGACGGCCATTCGCGAAGTCGTGGGCAAGAACAAGATGGACTTCGTGTTGTATGAAGGGCGCGAACAGGTGGCTGCGGCAACGACCAAGCTGGTTCAGGACATTCTGGATCGCTACAAGTCCGGCATTCTGGTGAGCAAAGTGACCATGCAAAACGCGCAACCGCCGGAACAGGTGCAGGCCGCGTTCGACGATGCGGTGAAAGCCGGGCAGGATAGGGAGCGCCAGAAGAACGAGGGTCAGGCCTATGCCAATGATGTGGTGCCCAGAGCAAAGGGCGCAGCCGCGCGCCTGATGGAGGAGGCAGGAGGTTATCGCCAGAGCGTGATTGCCAATGCCGAGGGCGATGCCAGCCGCTTCAAGCAGGTGCTGGTGGAATATGATAAGGCACCGGGTGTGACGCGTGAACGCATGTACATTGACATGATGCAGCAGATATTGACCAGCACCAGCAAGGTCATGGTGGATCAGAAGGGCGGCAATAGCCTGTTGTACTTGCCGCTGGACAAGCTAATTCAAAGCACCGCGGCACAAAGTGGCTTGCCCGACACTCAGGCAGCAGATGGCGGAGAGCAAGCGGCGACACTGATCAATGAGGCTGCGGCAGGGGTGCAGCGCGCGCGCGAGACGTTGCGCGGACGCGATAGGGAGGCACGATAATGAAAATTAATTTCAACAGCATTTTGGTAGGCGCAGTCGTTGTATTAATCGCGCTCAGCCTGAGCATGTTTGTGGTCGATCAGCGCCAGACCGCCATCGTGTTGCAACTGGGAGAGATGGTTGAAGTGAAGACCGCACCCGGACTGTATTTCAAGATGCCGCTGGTGCAGAACGTGCGTTATTTTGATTCGCGTATCTTGACCATGGACAGCGTTGAGCCGGAGCGCTTCATCACGGCGGAAAAGAAAAACGTGATGGTGGATTCATTTGTCAAGTGGCGCATTGCCGATGTGAAGCAATACTATATCAGCGTGGGCGGTGACGAAGTGCGTGCGCGGACTCGTTTGATGCAGACGGTGAACTCGAGCATGCGCGAGGAGTTCGGCAAACGCACCATTAATGAAGTGGTATCCGGCGAGCGCGACAAGATCATGGAAGTGCTGCGCAACAAGGCCGATTTTGATGCGCGTAAAATCGGCGTAGAGGTGTTGGATGTGCGCCTGAAGCGGGTGGATTTTCCGCTGGAGATCAGTGAATCGGTGTATCGCCGCATGGACGCCGAGCGCAAGCGCGTGGCCAATGAGCTGCGCGCCACCGGCAATGCCGATAGCGAAAAAATTCGCGCCGATGCCGACCGTCAACGCGAAGTGATACTCGCCAATGCCTATCGCGATGCCCAGAAAATCAAGGGTGAGGGCGATGGCAAGGCAGCGTCTATTTATGCTGCTGCGTTTGGCCGCAATGCTGAGTTCTACGCGTTCTACCGCAGCATGGAAGCCTACAAACAAAGCTTCAAGAGCAAGAGTGATGTCATGGTGATTGATCCCAGTTCCGCCTTCTTCAAATATCTCAAGGGTTCCGGCAAAAAATAACAGGTTCCCATGCTGACTTATTGGTTGACTGGATTGGCGTTGATGCTGATCATCGAAGGCATCATGCCGTTTCTGTTTCCCGACCTGTGGCGCGAGGCGTTCCGCAAATTGCTGCTGCTGTCCGATGGACAACTCCGTTTCATGGGCATGACCGCCATGCTGTCCGGGCTGCTGTTGCTGTATTGGACTCAATGATGACCCATTCAAATTGGCTATTGCCGGAATATATCCAGGACATGCTGCCGGACGAGGCCGCCCGCATCGAGCACATGCGCGCCAGCGTGCTCGAACTGCTGCGCCTGTCCGGCTATCAGTTAGTCGTGCCGCCGCTGCTGGAATATGCCGAGTCACTGCTAATCAATGGCAGCAAGGATATGGATTTGCGCACGTTCAAGCTGGTCGACCAGCTGAGCGGGCGCACCTTGGCGCTGCGCGCCGATATCACGCCGCAGGTGGCGCGCATCGATGCGCACTTGCTCAATCGCCAGGGCGTGACCCGCTTGTGCTATGTCGGCAGCGTGCTGCACACCCAACCTGCGGGGGTGATGCGCACGCGCGAGCAGTTGCAGATTGGCGCGGAGTTATACGGCCACGGCGGTTTTGAAAGCGATCTGGAAGTGCAGTGTTTGATGCTCCAGGCGCTGGCCTTGCTCGGCATCGACGGCGTGCATCTCGATCTGGGTCATGTTGCCCTATTCCGTGCGCTGGTCAATCACGCCGGGATCGCCAAGGAACTGGAAGCGGAATTATTCAACGCCCTGCAAGGCAAGGACATGGCGGCATTGCAAGTGCTGGTAAGTGGATTAAAGCCGGCAGTAAAAAATGCGATGCTGGCGTTGCCGCAATTGTACGGCGGGGTGGAAGTGATCGCGCGTGCTCGTGAGGTGCTGCCGACGTATCCGGAAGTGACGGCAGCGCTGAACGAACTGGAGCAGGCTGCCGTGCATCTGCAACCGCTGGCGCACAGCATCGGCATCGACCTGGCCGAACTGCGCGGCTACCACTATCACAGCGGTATGGTGTTCGCGGCCTATCATGCGGGCAGTCATGATGCCATCGCGCAAGGTGGACGCTATGACGACGTGGGCAAGAGCTTTGGTCGCGCGCGGCCAGCCACCGGTTTCAGCATGGATTTGCGCCAGTTGCACGGCCTGCTGCCGCAGCAATCGCAGACCAAGGGCATACTCGCACCGCATCGTGACGATGCCGTGCTACAGAAAATAATTGCGCAGTTGCGCGCGCAAGGACACGCCGTAGTGGTGGATTTGTTAGGCAAGCCCGCACTGCGCAACGAACTCAACTGCGACCGCGAACTGGTGTTGCGGGATGGCGTCTGGGTCGTGGCCGATTTAAAATAAAAAATATCATGTAGGTTGGGTTAGCGCAGCGTAACTCAACGTTTTCTCATTCATGATGGCTATTGTTGGGTTACGCTGCGCTAACCCAACCTACAAAATATTGAAATCTCAATAGAAAATCAGGAATCAGCAATGTCGAAAAATGTAGTCGTAATCGGAACGCAGTGGGGCGATGAAGGCAAGGGCAAGATAGTCGATTGGCTGACCGACCACGCGCAAGCCGTGGTGCGCTTTCAGGGCGGTCACAACGCCGGCCATACGCTGGTCATAGCCGGCAAAAAGACGGTGCTGCACCTCATTCCTTCCGGTATTCTGCGCGAGCACGTCAAGTGTTATATCGGCAACGGTGTAGTGGTGTCGCCGCAAGCCCTGCTCAAGGAAATGGATCATCTGGCGGCTGCCGGGGTGGATGTGTATGGCCGTTTGCGCATCTCCGAAGCGTGCCCGTTGATTTTGCCTTATCACGAAGCGATCGACAAGGCGCGCGAGCTGGCCAAGGGCGCGGCCAAAATCGGCACGACCGGACGCGGCATCGGTCCCGCTTACGAAGACAAGGTGGCGCGCCGCGCCATACGCCTGCAAGACCTGTTCCACCGCAAGCGTTTTGCCGCCAAGCTGGGCGAGGTGCTCGATTACCATAACTTCGTGTTGAAAAATTATTTCAATGTCGAGACCATAGATTTTCAGCAGACGCTGGATGGCGCATTGGCGCTGGCCGAGCGCATCAAACCGCTGGTGCTGGACGTGCCGCGCGCGCTGTACGAAGCGAACAAGGCTGGGCAGAACATGCTGTTTGAAGGCGCGCAGGGCACACTGCTGGATATTGACCACGGCACTTATCCCTACGTCACCTCCAGCAACTGCATATCCGGCGCGGCGTGCGCAGGCAGCGGCGTCGGCCCGCAAATGCTGCATTATGTGCTGGGCATCACCAAGGCTTACACCACGCGCGTCGGTTCCGGCCCGTTCCCGACCGAGCTATACGATGCCGAAGAAAAAATGGATCCGCTCGGTAAACATCTGGCGGACAAGGGGCACGAGTTCGGCTCCACCACCGGACGCGCGCGCCGCTGCGGCTGGTTCGATGCCGCAGCCCTCAAGCGCTCGATCCAGATCAACGGCGTGTCCGGCCTGTGCGTAACCAAACTGGACGTGATGGACGGCATGGAAACAGTGCGCATCTGCGTGGGCTATCGCAGCGACGGCCAGCTCAGCGATATTCTGCCGGTGGGCGCTGAATCATTGGTTGGCTGCGAGCCTGTGTACGAAGATATGCCGGGATGGAGCGGCAGCACGGTGGGCGTGAAGATATACGACGACCTGCCGCTGCCAGCGCGCAACTATCTGCAGCGCATCGCGCAAATCTGCGAAGTGCCGGTGGACATGGTTTCTACCGGACCGGATCGCGATGAAACGATCGTGCTGCGCCACCCGTTTGACAATTGAACTGGAGTAGATCGCGCTGCTCTGCCAGTTTTAAGCCACACCCAAGTTATCACCATTGCTGGCGATAATTCCAATCCCAAAATCACATTATTCTCCTCCGCACGATCACGCTATTCGAGTGCATGAAATTTCATGTGGCACCATGCTGGGGCATAAACATTTGCCAGGCCATTCATGCACAACCCTTATAAACACAGGGTATGAGCCTGATTTGACGTACTGGCACAAAGGTTGCTCAGTAAGAAATGATTGCGTTATTTTCAAAACCATTTCTTGCGAGGACAATCATGCAAAGCAGTTTCTGGAGCGCAGGACACAAGCCGACTTTATTCTCGGCTTTCCTTTATTTTGATTTGAGCTTTATGGTGTGGGTAATGCTGGGGCCGATGGCGGTGCAGATCGCTGCCGACCTGCAACTCACCCATGCGCAGAAGGGTATGATGGTCGCCACACCTATCCTGTCCGGTGCGTTGTTGCGCATCGTGATGGGCGTGCTGGTGGATCACCTCAAGCCTAAAATGGCCGGCCTGATCGGCCAGGTCATTGTGCTGGTGGCGCTCGCGTTCGCCTGGTTCAGCGGGGTGCATACTTATCATCAGGTGCTGTTGCTGGGCGTCTTCCTCGGCGTGGCGGGCGCTTCGTTTGCTGTGGCGTTGCCGCTCGCCTCGCGCTGGTATCCGCCCGAGCATCAGGGTACAGCTTTGGGCATCGCCGGGGCAGGCAATTCCGGCACTGTGCTGGCGGCTCTTCTTGCGCCGGGGCTGGCGCTGGCTTACGGCTGGAATAATGTATTCGGCATGGCATTGATTCCACTCTTTTGTGCGCTGCTGGTCTATATGATGTTCGCCAAGGATAGCCCGGAGTGCCCACCAGCCAAGTCGCTGCACCAGTATATGAACGTGCTCAAGGACAAGGATGCCTGGTGGTTCATGTTGTTCTACAGCGTCACTTTTGGCGGCTTCGTCGGCATGGCATCTTCACTCACACTTTATTTTAACGACCAGTATGGTCTACCTCCGGTCACGGCGGGCTACTTCACCGCCGCCTGCGTACTCGCCGGTTCGCTTATACGGCCGGTAGGGGGCAATGTGGCCGACCGTATCGGCGGCATACGCACATTGATGGCGATGTATGCGCTGGCGGCACTATTTCTGTTCATATTCAGCTTCGGCATGTCGCAAGCCTACGTCGCACTGGCCGTGGCCGTGGCTGTCATGTTCGCGCTCGGCATGGGCAACGGCGCGGTATTTCAACTGGTGCCGCAACGCTTCCGTAAAGAAATCGGCGTGATGACCGGAATGGTCGGCATGGCAGGTGGCGTGGGTGGCTTCTATCTGGCTTCCAGTCTGGGTTATTCCAGACAAATCACCGGCAGCTATCAGACCGGCCTGATAATATTCGCGGCACTGGCGGTGCTGGCTATGGTTGGCCTGATCAGTGTCAAGAAACGCTGGCGCACTACCTGGGGTTCCACTACAGCGACCACGGCGAGAGTGTAAGCTCGAGTCTTGAAATTTAAATATTGATCTTTCCGTTATTCATTACACCGTTCAGCCTGAGGTATCGAAGGGTATTGCCCGCCTAGTGATTGGGCTTCGACACATCCGTTATGGTTCGATACCTCACCACGAACGGATGTACCCTGTGCTGAGGCTCCTGAGGTATCTAAGGGCGAAGCATCAGCCCGAACGGCATGTTTGTCGCTAATTATGGAATGCTCAATAATATGCCACTAAAAATCATCATCGGCCAGGCCAGCGAAACCGGCTTGCGTGAGCGCAACGAAGATTATTGCGGCGCGGTCACGCCGCAAGACGAGCAACTTGCCACCAAGGGCGCGTTGCTGGCCGTGGCCGATGGTGTCGGCGGCAATGCGGGCGGGCGCGAGGCGGCGGAAATGACCGTGCGCGGCGTCCTCGCCGATTACTACGCCACGCCGGAAACATGGGAAACCACTGCCGCGCTGGACAAGGTGCTGGCCGCACTCAACCGCTGGGTGCAGTCGCATGCCGCCAAGCATCGCGACCTGGCCGGCATGGCGACGACACTTTCGCTGCTGGTTCTGCGCGGCAAACGCTACATCCTGGCGCATGTCGGTGACAGCCGCATTTATCGCCTGCGTGGCAGCGAGCTGCAACAGCTCACCACCGATCATGTGTGGGACAGGCCGGATATGAGGCATGTGCTCAAGCGCGCGGTCGGGCTGGATCAGCAACTGCTGGTGGACTATGCCGAGGGCGAATTGCGCGCCGGTGACGTGTTTGCATTGATGAGCGATGGCGTGTGGGAACGGCTGGAGCAGAAAGACATCCACGAAATTTTGCAGCTCTACCATAGCCCGCAGATGGCGGCAGACGATCTGGTCAAGCGCGCTCTGGCGCAGGGCGGCCAGGACAATGCCACGGCGCTGGTGGTACGCATCGAACATCTGGGCGAAGAAAATCTGGCCGACCTGGTGGCGGAAGCCAAGCGCCTTGGCGTGCCGCATCGCCTCAAGGTAGGCGAGCAACTGGATGACTTCGAAGTGCTGGAGCTGCTGCACGAATCGCGCGCCAGCCTGCTGTACAAGGTCAAGAATATCGTCAATGGCCAAGTGTGCGTGCTGAAAACGCTGCAACCGCTGCTGGCGGAAGATGCAGATAGTTGCCACGGTCTGCTCAACGAAGAGTGGCTGGGCAAGCGCGTGTTATCGCATTATTTTTCGCAAGTGCTGCCCATCCCGACCGAGCGGCGCAGCTGTCTTTACTACGTGATGAGCTGGCACGCCGGCGCGACGCTGCAACAAAAGCTCGACATCGGCCAGCATTTTTCCGCCGCCGATGTCGCCAGCATCGGCCTGCGTCTGGCCAAAGGACTGGCTGCGCTGCATCGCCTGAATATCATTCATCGCGACATCAAACCGGCCAACCTGCATCAGGGCGATGACGGCAAGCTGCGCATCCTCGATCTGGGCGTGGCCACCAGCCCCGGTATCAGCGGCGCACAACCTGCGGGCAATCCGGGCACGCCCAGCTTCATGGCGCCGGAATTATTTGCCGGAGAAACTGCGAATGCCCAGAGCGATCTCTATGCTGCGGGCGTGACGCTGTATCACCTGTTGACAAGGCGCTATCCCTACGGCGAGGTGGAACCGTTCCAGCGCCCGCGCTTCGGCGACCCGGTGCCGCCAACGCGCTACCGCCCCGACATTCCGCAATGGCTGGAAAACATCGTGCTCAAGGCAGTCGCACATGATCCGAAATTGCGCTTTGAAACTGCCGAAGAAATGTTGCTGGCGCTGGAAGCCGGTGAGCATAAACTCGTTCAGTCACCACGGCGCACGCCGCTTGCCGGGCGCGATCCGCTGTTGATGTGGCAATGGATAGCCGTGCTGTCGCTGCTGGCGAATGTGTTGCTTTTTTATTTGCTGGCTATTTAATCCCTTGATCCTAAAAAAACTCAGTTAGCCACAGAGAACACAGAGATCACAGAGGAGAAACCAACGGCTATCACGAACGCGAATCACCTTTCGGGTGAATCCGCGAAACAGGGAGAAATCATTTCTTTCTCTGTGTTCTCTGTGAACTCTGTGGCTTGAATTACGGTTTTTAGGTTGATACCTGCTTGGACATTTCGCTGCGTTCGGCGGCGTATGCTCCGGTGAGCACAAATCCGCGCATCTGAGTTTGCGCATCAACAAATCCCAGCTTGATCCCCTGACCTTCAGCCAACACTTTCCACTCGCCTGCCGCATCGCGCGCAACCGGCAATACTGCAACCGGATGAGCGGGCGTTTTAATCACCACCGGCATGGCGGGAAATTCTACACGCGCATCTTCACCCGCTAACACACGCGCCAAAGCCCGCGCGGCGTGCATGATGGGCAACACGTAAGGCAGCACGCGCCCCTCGATCTCGGCGCAATCGCCCAGCGCGAAAACATCCACATCGCTGCTGCGCAATTGCGCATCCACCACAATGCCGCGATTCACCGCGAGTCCGGCATTGCGCGCCAACTCGATGCGCGGGCGCAAGCCGACCGCAGACAACACCACATCGGCGTGCAAAGTCGAGCCATCGGTCAATGTCAGCGCATAGCCCGTAGCCAGCTTATCCACCGCTTTCACCGCTACACCGAATCGCCATGTCACGCCCAGCTTTGCCAGCGGTTCAAGCAATTGCTTGCCGGCTTGCTCCGGCATCAGGCCGGAGAGCGGATAAGCGGTCGGATCTATCACCGTTACGGCAAATCCGGCGGACGCCAGATCATTGGCGAACTCGCAGCCGATCAATCCGCCGCCGATGATCGCGACCTGCTTTGTCGAAGTAAGCGCGCCACGGAATCTCGCATAGTCCGCAAGATCGTTCACCGACAACACGGCATCAGCCGCATCGCCCTGCAACGGCAAGCGTATCGGGTCTGCACCCAACGCCAACACCAGGCGGGAATACTCGATCGCGCCCGCCGATGTTAGCAACTGCTTTTTCTGGCGATCTATGCCCAACACCTCGGTATGTTGCAGCAGCGTGATGTTCATCTGCTTGGACATTTCCGCCGCCGCCGTGTTGACCAGTGCGGCCGCATCCTTGCCTTGTGCGAACGCATTCGAGAGCATGGGCTTGGAGTAGAAATCGCCGCTGTCGCGCGACACCATGGTGATCGCCACCTCGCGATCCAGTTTGCGCAACTCTCGCACCAGCGTATAGCCCGCCAAGCCGCTGCCTAAAACAACAATAGGTTTCATGTCTTCCCTTAGTTTTTCAACAAACTGCCTTAATAAATAGTCAGCGGTTCACACCTCGACCATCTCAAAATCGGCCTTGGCTACACCGCAATCCGGACAAGCCCAGCCATCGGGAATATCCGCCCACGCCGTGCCAGGCTTGATGCCTTCACCCGGCAAACCAAGTGCTTCGTTATATACGAAACCACAAACTACACATTGCCAAACTTTCATGTTGTTCTCCTTTGTTTAAGCTGAAACTTTCGCCAACACGGCGCGATATTGATTGGCATGACGCTCTTCCACTTTGGTCAATGCGGCAAAGCGTTTCGCCGCCTTTTGCAACATCGCCTGAAATTGCTCGGCGTGTTGTTTCGATTCGGCGATCTGCTCGTTCATTTCAGACACGGCAGCAGCATTACCTTCTTGCTGTGCCGTTTTGAGAAAGCCAGGATACATTTCGGTGTACTCGTAGGTCTCGCCGTCTATCGCCATTTGCAAGCAGCGCGCCGGACTCATGGTTTCCTTCGGGTACAGCAAATCGAGATGGCCGAACGCATGCTGCACTTCCTGGGCGGCGGTCTCCTCAAATATTCGCGCGGTATCCTCATCGCCTGCGGCACGCGCGATCTTGGCGAAGTAGCGATACTTGATGTGCGCCATGGATTCACCGGCAAAAGCCGATTCAAGATTGGCGACGGTTTTTATTTCTGGTCGTTGCATAATGTTCTCCTTAAAGGTTGGTTAAGTGGTTTGCTGCCCACGGACGCAATTTAAGGCTTGTGTATCAATAAATCTAATTGATTGTTTAAACCAAGATGATTTATTATGCAAATCACTGGCAGGGCATTGTAAAACTACTGCACTTGCCAATACTGCGTTGAAAATGGGCTCAAAATCCTCGTGTACTTCTGTGTACACTCCGGTTTCTCGCCCACTTTCGCCTTGTCTTGGCTGCGCTCGCTACGTTTTTCAATGCCCTGCCAGGAGATGCTCCAGGAGACGTCATCATGACTCTAAATGAATTGCGCTATGTCATCGCCGTGGCGCAGGAACGAAACTTCCGTCGCGCCGCAGAAAAATCATTCATCAGCCAGCCCGCGCTTTCACTGGCGATACAAAAGCTGGAAGAAGAGCTGGGCGTAAAAATATTCGAGCGCGGCAAAAGCGAAATCTCTATCACGCCCATTGGCGTGCAGATCGTTGAACAAGCCCAGCGGGTTATGGAAGAAGCGGGGCGCATCCGTGAAATCGCCAAACAAGGCAACGACCAGTTGGTCGGCGCCTTGCGCGTCGGCATCATCTACAGCGTCGGCCCTTATCTGCTGCCCGATCTGATTCCCGCGCTGAAAAAACTCGCCCCGAAAATGCCGCTGGAAGTGGAAGAAAATATCACGGCCAATTTGGACGCCTTGCTGCGCAATGGCAAGCTTGATGTCATCATCATCGCACTGCCATTCGGCGATACCGGCATCCTCACGCAGCCCTTATATGACGAGCCGTTCGAGGTGATGGTCAACAACGATCATCACTGGGCCAACCGACGCAGCATCAAGCCGTCTGAACTTGCCGCCGAAAAAGTGCTGTTGCTTGATTCCGGTCATTGTTTCAGCAATCAGGTCGCCGAAGCCTGCCCGGATCTCAATCGTAAAGGCGCGGAAATTCAGCAAGGCACTTCGCTGGAAACTATACGCAACATGGTCGCCTCTGGCTTGGGTATCACCGTGCTGCCCGCCTCGGCCAACAGTGCGCGTTATCGCAACCGTTTGCTGAAAGTGATTCCCTTCACCAAGCCCGCCCCGGCGCGGCGCATCGCTCTGGCATGGCGCAAAAGCTTCGCGCGCGATCAAGCCATCGCAGTGCTGGCGCAAGCCATCAGCCAGGCAAAGATTGCCGGTATTATGCCGTTGCTATGATGTGGCACGATCAATCTTGACGCGAGAATGCCGTGCCCGGATGGAGCTGTAGCCTACACTAACCGCACGCGCTAATCGCTTCGCAGACTTGGCTAACCCGGAGTTTGGATGTTCTGCTCCCTGCCTTATTCCATTTCCCGATCAATAATGCAATATCGTAGGGGCGCGATTCATCGCGCCCTGATCTATTCATATTATTATTAAAGGGGACGCTACCCTTTAAAAGAAGCGCTAACAAAGGGTAGCGTCCCTTTTATTCTTAGAAACGGTGCAGACAATGAAGTGTGCGGCGGCATTAATGCCCCTTAACGTAAAAGTAATGGGCTGCGCCCTTTTGCGCCCGCTTGAGTAGGGTTAGGGTTTAACATTTTTATATGATTGGTAAAACATGATAGCCCACAATGTAAAAGTAAGAATAGACAATATGGATCGCAACCAAAACATCAGCTCTTGATGAGCTAATGGAAGATTAAATACTGAAACAGTGATTAGAACAGCGACGAGGAAAGTTGGTGAACTTTCAGCAAATGCCGCAATTAAATATAACTGCCGTTTCAATGCGGCATCAACAATGCATTGGATTGGAGCTATGTTTTTCTTTGTTTCTCTTTTCATGGGCGAAGCCGTAAAGCTGCGGTGAGTTTTTAAACCCTAACAGTTATTCACCAGACCCACCGGTCTGTACTATTAAAAATAGTGAGGAATGCATATTTTTCGATAAGCAATGGATTCATTGAAGCCCCCCGTTTTTATTGTTCCACATATGCATAATAGTACGGACGGGAGCGAATGTCTCCTTTGTGGAAAAAATGCGAGCGGCAGGTTTTGGCACACCGTTGCCCGTCAATCTTCCTGATTACCTTCCTGCAAGCGGTCGTTGAAAAATTGTGCCCGCAACAACAGAATTCCAGCATTAACTTTGCATCATTATCCGCACGCGCCAATCGCCCCGCAACTGGTGCAAAACTCGCAGCCGTCTTTCTTGATCAGCGTGGCATTGCCGCATTCCTTGCATACCTTGCCGGGTATCGTTTTGTATCCGGCGGCTTTGCTTTTATTTTTTGGAATCTCCAGCACGCCCATTTGTTGTACCGGATAGCCGTGCTCGTCGAGAATGCCGAGCATGGCGTAGCGGTGCAGGATCAATCTGGCGACATAGGAAACCGTCGAGGGGTAGCTTTCCATCTTGATGCCGCCCGGCACGCGCGCCATGAAATCGCCCAGCGGTTCGCCGAAGTTGAGCAGCTTGCGCAGCTTCATGCCGATCCAGGCCGGATCGATGACGCGCATATCCAGGCTTAACACTTTGCACAGTCCGTCGAGGGCGCGTGGATAAACGCCTGCCAGCCACATCGAGTAGGGGCGGCGTTGGCCGTCCGGCAGCACCAGTTCTTTCAAGCCCAGCACGAAGTCGTCGCCGCTACCTGCGTTGGAAATATCAACCGTCCAACTCATCGTGCCATCGGTGCCGGTCTTCGGTTCTTTTTTGGCGAACAGCGCGTCCATCATTGGGGTGGTTGCGTCCGCACTTGCTTCCAGTGCGCCCAATTCTTCGATGCGGTATTTCAGCAGATGAGCGAACGCGGCCACTAGACTCGGCATGCGTTTAATTTCACCGTCAGGCGGCATGGGCATGTCGAAGGCGTCGTCACCTGCGGTCTTCATCAGCATTTCCAGCTTCATGCGTAGCCACACCGGATCTTGCGTGCGCATATCCATCGACAGTGTTTTCGCCAGCGCACCGAGTCCGCGCGGTTGTTCCGAACCATTTACCCAAACTTCGAATGGATGATTGCGGCCATTTGAAGTGTGGGAAACAAATGTCACAAAACTACCGAGCGGATGCTTCACTACTTGGGAGACCCAGCCTGCGCTGCCGTTCGGCAATTTCGGTCGACCCGGCCAGCGCAGTGAGGCGAGAGCCGGTGTGGGGGCGGCTTCCAGCACGATGCGCCGATCCTGATCGAAAATAAAATCTTGTACCTGCTCTTCATTTGTTGCCGGATTAACTGCCGGAGTGACCGACAATACCGAGCCCAGCACGTTGTTGGGACGGTAGGTCGCCAGCCCTTTCAATCCGGCCTTCCACGCTTCGGTATAGAGGTGCTTGAAGTCCTCATACGGATAATCGGCGGGCACGTTGACGGTCTTGCTGATCGAGGTGTCGATGAACGGCGCGACGGCGGCCACCATTTTCATGTGATCGAGGGCGGAAATTTCCAGCGCGGTGACGAATGCTGTCGGCAGCTTGTTCATATCGCCGCCCATCTTTTTGTACAAACGCCATGCATGATCTTCCACCTGGTAATCCTTGGTGCCGCCATCCGCCATGCGTTTCTTGCGCGTGTAGAACCACGAGAATGGCGGCTCGATGCCGTTGGAGGCATTGTCGGCAAACGCCAGCGAGATGGTTCCGGTGGGTGCGATTGATAACAGGTGGCTGTTGCGCAGCCCGTGTTTGCGTATCTTGTCCTTGATGGCTTTGGGCAGGCGTGAGGCGAAGCGCGGCTCGGCCAGATATTGCGCGGCATCCAGCAGCGGGAACGTGCCGCGCTCGATGGCCAGATCCACCGAGGCGAGATAAGCCTCATCGCGCATGAGGCGTGTGATGTCGGCGGCAAACGCGCGCGCCTCGTCGGTGTCGTAGCGCAGGCCCAGCATCACCAGCGCGTCGCCCAGTCCGGTATAGCCCAGTCCGATACGCCTTTTGTTTTGCGCTTCCAGTTGTTGTTCGGGCAGCGGCCAGGCGGTGACATCGAGCACGTTGTCCAGCATGCGCACGGCGACATGCACCAGTTGTTTGAATTGATCGAAGTTGAAAGCCGCGTGTGTTGTGAATGGTTGGTCCACCATGCGGGTCAGGTCGATCGAGCCGAGGCAGCAGCAACCATAGGGTGGAAGTGGCTGCTCTGCGCATGGATTGCTGGCTTCAATTACCTCGCAATAAGACAGGTTGTTGTCGCGGTTCATCAGGTCAATGAATAGCACCCCCGGCTCGGCGTGATCGTAGGTGCTCTCGATGATCTGCTTCCACAAATCAGTCGCCCGCACTTTGCGGTATATCCACTTGCCGTCAGCGCGTTGGCTCGCGCCTTGTTCCTTGAGCGCGGCGGAAGGCTCGGCGGCATGCACCAGCTCGAACTCCTGATCGTTTTCCACCGCCTGCATCAGCGCATCGGTCACACCGACAGAAATGTTGAAGTTGCGCAGATCGCCCTGGTCCTTGGCGTGGATGAATTTTTCGATGTCGGGATGATCGCAGCGCAGCACCCCCATCTGTGCACCGCGCCGCGCGCCGGCTGATTCCACGGTCTCGCAGGAGCGGTCGAATACGCGCATGTAGGAGATCGGCCCGCTGGCGCGTGAGTTGGTACCTTTTACCTGAGCGCCTTCGGGACGGATTGATGAAAAATCATAACCGACTCCGCCGCCGCGCCGCATGGTTTCGGCGGCTTGTTGCAAGGCATCATATATTCCAGGTTTGCCTTCGACGGTGCCGGAGATCGAGTCTCCCACCGGTTGCACGAAACAGTTGATCAGCGTCGCCTGATTCTTTAATCCAGCCGCCGAGTTGATGCGCCCGGCAGGAATAAAACCGTTTTGCTGCGCCTGAAAAAAATCTTCTTCCCATTGCGCGCGCTGTTCCGGTTTTTCGGCCTGGGCCAAACCGCGCGCCACACGGCGGCGCACATCTTCAACGGATGTTTCGCCGGGTTCGGCGTACTTCTCCAACAATACTTCGGTGCTGATTTCTTGCGTCATTTACAGTTGTTCCTTTATCGCTATTTGCTTGTATCGTTTGTTGCCTGTTTGGCGAGTTCACTACGGAACTCTTCGAGTTTGTCATGGAAGTTTTCTGCTTCACCGTAGCCCAGAAAATGAGCATAACGCGCATGCGCCCCGAGCATTTTATGCGCGTGTTTGATCGGGCAGAAATATTGCTCGGTGCGAGCAAGGATCTCGCTTGCATAGGCTATCATCCCGACCGCATACCCGCAGTACATGCAGTCCAGTTTTTCGATGATGTTCAGGTAGGCCAGGTATTGACGGTCGATCAGGATGTAGTTGGCACGATTGACTCTGGTAATGCCGTATATGGGGAAGCAGCTCAGCTGATAGAGGCTGAGGCACAGATCAAGCAAGGCCAACGGAACGAGCATGCCGTAGATGATCGGCATGGTGAGAAAATTTTTCGGGTGTACGGTAAAAAACCATATTAAAAAGCTCATCTTGGGTTTGAGCTTGCGGTGCGACTCCTTGATGGCGTGCTCGAACACCACGCGTTTGCCTTCTATCTGGTAGCGTACATGGCTTTCCTGCGCTTCGACGGCTGCGTTCAATTCAGCCTCGAGGGTGCTTATCTGGTTAAGAATCTGTCGTATCCTGTCGTTCATGGCTATCCTTAATTATTATCGTTAGGGAGTGATATTCACTCACCTTGCACAAATTGCAAGGCTGGGTTTCCGTCGAGGCGATAATGCGCCTTTGAAAGCCGATTTATTTCTACACGGTAGTTAAGCCTCTGAATAAGTCTTCCATGTCCTCGGCCACCATTTGTGGCACGGGACATTGAATGCTGATAGTCAGGGATTTTTGTGCAGGTGCAGAGCGATTACTGCCATTATAGCGGATTGCTGAGGTCACACTCTCGTCGTTGCAGGGTTGCACCAAAATAAAAACAATAGTTTGTGGAACTACATGGCGCTCGAGACGATTTGTGCGCCATGTACATTGATTCTCGGCCAATAATTATTCTCTGGGAATCTTACCGTCTCACTTGGTCACAATACCCGCCTTAATCAGCATTTCTGTTTAACAACTATGGAGATACCATTACCATTTTGAGTTCTTGACTGAGCTACTCCAGCTAAACTGTCAGCTAGCTGATTGAACCTGTTTCCCAGTATCGCTTCATCACAGCCCCGATAAGTCCCGGAGCGATGCACCACCCCCCGATCTATGCACCAATTACATGCGCCGTTGTGGTGCTGGCGCACTCATATCTGGCGATTATTTTTCCGTGATAACTTATTTTGCATAACTGATTGATTCATCTGACATCGATTGGTGGCACAGGTATTGCTAATTAATGATCAGGAGACCTTACAAGAATCATGCAAGAAATTAAATCGACCTGTTGTTATTGCGGCGTGGGGTGTGGTGTCATCATTGCCACGGACGCGGGCAAGATCACGGGTGTGCGGGGCGACCCGGATCATCCGGCCAACTTTGGGCGCTTGTGCACCAAGGGTTCGACGCTGCATCTGACCGCGCGCGATGAACTGCGCGCACTCTATCCGGAAATGCGCACGCAACGCAACGCCGCGCGCCAGCGAGCAAGCTGGGATGAGGCGCTCGATACGGTAGCCGACAAATTTTCCGCCATCATCCAGCAGCATGGACCGGATGCGGTGGGCTTTTATATTTCGGGGCAGTTGCTGACCGAGGATTACTACGTCTTCAACAAGCTGGCCAAGGGGCTGATCGGCACCAACAATGTGGATACCAACTCGCGCCTGTGCATGTCTTCGGCGGTGGCCGGATACAAGGCCACGCTGGGCATGGATGCGCCGCCCGGCTGCTATGAAGACATCGATCACGCGCACTGTATTTTCATAGCGGGTTCCAACACGGCTTATGCGCATCCGATCGTGTTCCGGCGTATTGAAGATGCGCGCAAAAAGAACCCGGATTTGAAGCTGATCGTGGTTGATCCGCGCCGCACCGATACCGCCAGCGTGGCGGATTTGCATCTGGCGATTTTGCCCGGCACCGATGTGGTGCTGTTCAACGCCATGCTGCATGTAATGCTGTGGGAAGGCTGGTGCGATCTGGATTACATCGCGGCGCATACCGAAGGCTTTGAACAACTCAAGGCAACCGTGCGCGAATTTACCCCACAACATGCGGCGACCGTGTGTGGCATTGCGGCGGACGACATCGTACTTGCCGCACAATGGTTTGCGCGCGGGCCGACGCTGTCGCTGTATTGCCAGGGTTTGAATCAATCAATACAGGGCACGCACAAAAATGCCGCGCTGATCAATTTGCATCTGGCCACGGCGCAGATCGGCAAGCCCGGTGCGGCGCCGCTGTCGCTCACCGGCCAGCCGAACGCGATGGGCGGGCGCGAAGTGGGTGGCATGGCGAATTTGTTGTCCGGCCATCGCGATCTGGCGAATCCGGCACATCGCGCGGAGGTCGCCGCATTGTGGGGGATAGCCGATGTTCCGGCACAGCCGGGCAAGACCGCCGTGGAAATGTTCGAGGCGGTGCGTAGCGGCGAGATCAAGGCTATCTGGATCGCCTGCACCAATCCCGCGCAGTCCATGCCCGATCTTAATCTGGTCAATGAAGCGCTGCAAAAGGCTGAATTCGTGGTGGTGCAAGATGCCTTCCGCTCCACCGATACCGTGGCCTACGCCGATGTACTGCTACCGGCCAGCACCTGGGGCGAGAAGGAAGGGACGGTCACCAATTCAGAACGCTGCATTTCGCGGGTACGCCAGGCCGTTGCGCCAGCGGGAGAGGCGCGCCATGACTCGCAGATCGTCGTGGACTTTGCCCAACGGCTGGCTCAGCGCCTGCTCCTTCCCCCTCGCAGGGGGAAGGGTGGGATGGGGGTAGAAGTGGAGGGCTCGAATGTTTCTACCCCCACCCTAACCCTCCCCCTGCAAGGGGGAGGGGATATTTTTCCAGACCGCCAGTCTGCCGGAATTTCATTCGACTACGCCAACCCCGAAGCTATTTTCAACGAGCATCGCGCCACGACTGCTGGCCGCGATCTCGATATTAGTGGCTTGAGTTATGCGTTGCTGGAACACAGTGGCCCGCAGCAATGGCCTATGCCGCAAGGCGCTGCGCAGGGAAAAAAGCGCTTGTATGAAGATGGCATATTCCCTACAGCCAGTGGCAGGGCGCGTTTCGTCAGCGCCAAATATGTGCCGGTGGCAGAAGATACCAATGCGCGCTACCCCTTGCATTTAAATAACGGGCGGCTGCGCGACCAGTGGCATGGCATGAGTCGCACTGGAACGGTGGGCCGCTTGTTCAGCCATGACGAGGAACCGCTGCTGTCCATGCATGCCGATGATATGACGCGGCGCGGTTTGGTGGATAGCGATATCGTCCGGCTTGCCAGCCGTCGCGGCCAGCTCAATGTGCGTGTTGCCGCATCGCCTGAAATGCGCGCCGGACAGGTGTTCATGGCCATGCACTGGGGCAGCCAGTTCATGAATGGGCTGGGGGTGAACGCGCTGACCATCAATGCCTTCGATCCGCAATCGAAACAGCCGGAGCTGAAACATGCGGCGGTGCAGGTGGAGAAACTCAATTTGCCGTGGCAGATGGTGGCCATGCGCAAAGGCGATGTGCTGCACCGGATGTCACGCTTGCAGCCGCTGCTGAAACAGTTTGATTATGCCGCGCTGGGTTTGTATGGGCGCGATCAAGAGCTGGTGGTGCTGCGCGCAGCGCATTCATCGCCGGTCGCAGACGAATTGCTGGCACAGGTGGATGCCATACTCGGTCTGGATGATGAAACACAACTGATAAATTATCGCGATGCCAAACGCGGCATTTCCAAGCGCGCGCTGATGGAAGACGGAAAACTGAACGGCGTGCGCCTGACCGGAGAAACGGCGGCGCGCGACTGGTTGAAGGAAATCATCGCGCAGGACGCCGACGCACAAACTCTGCGCCCGTGGCTGCTGGCACCATTGAGTGCGCCGCCTGCCGGGCAGCCGCAGCGCGGTCGTATTGTGTGCAATTGTCTGGATGTGTCGGAGCAGGAAATTCAGGCCGAGTTGAAACAGGGGTTCGATTTGCCCGCCATTCAGGGCAAGCTGAAATGCGGAACGGAATGCGGCTCATGTCTGCCGGAATTGAAGCGGCTGGCGAGTCAAAAGATAGCAGCTTAATAAATAGGAGCGGTGTTATGAAAAAAATGAAATTGGTTATGGTCGGCAACGGGATGGCGGGGGTACGCACGCTGGAGGAGTTGCTGAAACTGATGCCGGATATGTACGACATCACCGTGTTTGGCGCCGAGCCTTATCCCAACTATAACCGCATCATGCTGTCGCCGGTGCTGGCGGGGGAGCAGGGCATACAGGACATTATCCTGAACGATCTGGATTGGTATCAGCAGAACAACATTACCTTGCACCTTAACAAAAAAGTGGTGCGTATCGACCGCTTAAAAAAAATTGTGTATGCCGAAGATGGCACGGAAGCGGAATATGACCGGCTGTTGCTGGCTACCGGTTCCAACCCTTTTATCCTGCCGGTGCCGGGCAAGGATCTGCAAGGCGTGATCAGCTACCGCGATATTCAGGACACCAATGCCATGATCGCCGCAGCGGAAAAATATAAGCACGCGGTGGTTATCGGCGGCGGCCTGCTCGGCCTGGAAGCCGCCAATGGGCTGGCGCTCAGGGGCATGGATGTGACGGTGGTGCACATCCTGCCGTGGCTGATGGAGCGGCAGCTGGATCAAAGTTCATCCAGAATGCTGCAAAGCTCTTTGGAAGCGAAGGGGCTGAAATTCCTGCTGGAAAAACAAACGCAGGAATTGGTGGGCGGGCCGGATGGACGTGTTACGGCAGTGCGCTTTAAAGATG
This sequence comes from Gallionellaceae bacterium, assembly GCA_009885195.1. Taxonomy (GTDB): domain Bacteria; phylum Pseudomonadota; class Gammaproteobacteria; order Burkholderiales; family Gallionellaceae; genus Nitrotoga. Next base: position 42,100 of record VFLG01000035.1, on the reverse strand, counting down.
GCAGCGAGATCCCCGCCGATCTGTTGGTGATGGCGGTCGGCATACGCCCCAACACGGCACTGGCCGAGTCGGCTGGCATTTACTGCAATCGCGGTATCGTCGTCAACGACACCATGCAGACTTACGATCCCAGCATTTATGCGGTGGGTGAATGCGTGTCGCATCGCGGTACGGCTTATGGGCTGGTGGCACCGCTGTTCGATATGGCCAAGGTTTGCGCCAATCATCTGGCGCGCATGGGCATTGCGCGCTATCAGGGTTCGGTGACCTCGACCAAGCTCAAGGTCACCGGCATTGATTTATTTTCCGCCGGCGATTTTACCGGCAACGACAACACCGACGAGATTGTGCTGCACGATGCCGCAGGCGGGGTTTACAAGAAATTAGTGTTGCAGGATGACAAGCTGGTCGGCGCGGTCATGTACGGCGACACCACCGATGGCTCGTGGTATTTCCAGATGATACGCGACGGCAAGAACGTCGCCGAAATCCGCGATCACCTGCTGTTCGGCCAATCACATCTGGGCAATAGCGGACATCTCGGCCAGAGCAGCGCGGCGAGCATGCCGGACACGATGGAGGTGTGCGGCTGCAATGGCGTGTGCAAGGGCGTGATCGTCAAGGCCATCAAAGAAAAGGGTTTGTTCACGCTGGAAGATGTGCGCAAGCACACCAAGGCTTCCGCTTCGTGCGGCTCTTGCACCGGGCTGGTGGAGCAATTGCTGGCCTCGACGGTGGGCGGCGCTTATACCCCGGCACTGAATATGACCAAGACGATGTGCGGTTGCACCGAACTGACCCACGAAGAAGTGCGTCAGGCGATTGACGCACAAAAGCTGATCAGCATTCCACAGGTCATGCAGGCGCTGGCATGGAGCACGCCGAATGGCTGCGCCAGCTGCCGCCCGGGGCTTAATTACTATGTGCTGTGTGCCCACCCGCGCTTGGCCAGGGACGATCCGCAATCGCGCTTCATCAATGAACGGGCGCACGCCAATATTCAAAAGGATGGCACGTTCTCGGTAATCCCGCGCATGTTCGGCGGTGTCACGACGGCCAAGGATTTGCGGCGCATTGCCGATGTGGCGGACAAATACAATATCCCCACTGTCAAGGTCACCGGCGGGCAGCGCATAGATTTGCTCGGCGTAAAAAAAGAAGATCTGCCCAAGGTCTGGGCTGACCTGGACATGCCTTCCGGCCATGCTTACGCGAAAGCACTGCGCACCGTTAAGACCTGCGTGGGCAGCGAGTGGTGTCGCTTCGGCGTGCAGGATTCCACGCAGATGGGCATAGATCTGGAAAAGCAGTTGTGGAAAATGTATGCGCCGCACAAGGTCAAGATTGCCGTCTCCGGCTGCCCGCGCAATTGTGCCGAATCCGGCATCAAGGACGTCGGCGTGATCGGCGTCGAATCTGGCTGGGAAATTTATGTGGGGGGCAATGGCGGCATCAAGACTGTGGTTGCCCAGTTTCTGGTTAAGGTCAAAACGCACGATGAAGTGATGGAATACACCGGCGCCTTCCTGCAGCTCTACCGCGAGCAAGCGCGCTACCTAGATCGCACCGTGCATTATGTGGAACGGGTGGGGCTGGAGTACGTCAAGCAGCAGATGGTGGAGGATGCGGCGAACCGCAAGGCGCTGTACGAGCGCCTGCTGTATGCGTTACAGGACGAAAAAGATCCATGGGCGAAAGACAATGTGAATCAGCGCGAATTTGAGGCGCTTGAACTTTAGGGTGTCCCTATAAATTCAAAATACTTAGTAGTTAACCACGGGAGAGAGACGCATATGAAAGACTGGACCAAAGTCGCCACCCTGAATGACATCCCGCCGCTGGGCAGCCGCGTGGTGCATACGACTCACGGCGAAATTGCCTTGTTCCGCACCTCGGAGGGCGAAGTGTTTGCGCTGCGCGACAAGTGTCCGCACAAAGGAGGGCCGCTGTCGCAAGGCATCGTGTTCGGAAAAAAAGTGGCCTGCCCGCTGCATGGCTGGAACATCAACCTGGAGGATGGTAATGCGGTGGCACCTGACGTAGGCTGTGCGCGCCACTATCCGGTTAAAATGGAAGGCGAGACGGTGTATCTGTCGTTAACAGAGGACAGAGGACAGAGGACTGAGCACCATGAAGACAGACGTTAACAGACCATTATTGCAGGACGGGTTGGGCAGAAAAATTTCTTACCTGCGCCTGTCGGTGACTGATCGCTGCGATTTCCGCTGCACCTATTGCATGGCGGAAAAAATGGATTTTTTGCCGCGCGCGGATATCTTGTCGCTGGAAGAATGCCTGCTGGTCGCCCAAACATTTATTTCCCTAGGCATCAACAAAATACGTTTGACCGGTGGCGAGCCATTGGTCAGAAAAAATTTCTCGTGGCTGGCTGCGCGTATACGCGAGCTGGATGGTTTGCGCGAACTGGCCATGACCACCAATGGCTCGCAGCTGGTTCGTTACGCTGTGCCGCTGGCGCAGGCCGGTGTAGATCGCATCAACATCAGCCTGGACAGTCTCAACCCGGGAATTTTTAAACGGATCACGCGCACCGGCGACCTGGATCAGGTGCGGGCTGGCGTTGATGCCGCCATAGCTGCCTTCGGTGGCCATCGTATCAAGTTGAATACCGTGATGCTGCGCAATATAAATCATGAAGAATTGCCCGCGATGGTTGAGTTTGCCGTGGCGCAGAAAATCAACATCAACTTCATCGAGCAAATGCCGCTGGGACTAAGCGGGCATGATTATGCCCGCTCGTTCTACAGCAGCCAGGAGGCGTTGGCACAACTCAAACAACATTATGAGCTGGTCGCCAGCGTAGAAAGCAGCGGTGGGCCGGCGCGCTATTGGCGCATTCCCGGCCATGACACGCGCATCGGTTTTATCTCGCCGCACTCGCAGAATTTCTGCGCCGATTGCAACCGCATGAGAGTCACGGCGCGTGGCGAACTGTTCCCCTGTCTGGGTGACGAAGGTATGGTGGATTTGCTACCCGCAGTACGTGCGGGTGATGTGGATCAACTGCGCCAACTGATTATCCAGGCCGTGGCCGATAAACCTGCGGGCCATGAATTCGATTTGACTCAAAGTAAACCCCGCATCATTCGTTTCATGTCGCGCACCGGGGGCTAATCCTGGAACCTGTCCTGAGTTCAGTCGAAGGGGCGCCTATCACCACAGTTATTCTTGCCGGAGGAAAAGGCACGCGCATCGGTGGCGACAAGGGCTTGCAACTGTTGCGCGGCAAAGCGCTGATCGACTGGGTGTTGGATGTCATCAGCCAGCAGAGTGATGAGGTGCTGATTAACGCCAATGCAAATCACGATGATTATGCAGCGCGCAACTGCCGTATCATCGCGGATCAATTGCTAGGATGGGCCGGACCGCTGGCCGGCTTGCAATCCGCCTTGCGCAACGCGCGATATGAATGGGTTGCCTGCGTGCCGTGCGACACGCCATTCTTGCCGGATGATTTAATTAGCAGACTATGGACGGCTATCAAACCAGCAACTGAAGTTGCTGTAGCAGTGGTGGAAGGGCAGCGGCAACCCGCGATTGCGTTGTATCGCAAAGACGTCCTGCCCAAGCTGGATGCCTACCTCGGATCGTGTGCGCGCAAGGTCGGCGATTGGCTCAACACCTTACACGTAAGCGAAGTGGTGTTTGAAGATGCCGCCGCGTTTGCCAATATTAATTCGCTGGATGAATTGCGCATAGCCAATCGGACGCATCAATAACTTAAAAAAAATGAACACCACACTCAAAATCGGCCTTGTATCCATCAGCGACCGTGCCAGCAGTGGCGTCTATCAGGATGCCGGCCTGCCGGCCTTGCACGATTGGTTCACGCGCGCGCTACGCAGTCCGTGGCAATCCATTACGCGTTTGATACCGGACGAACAGGCGCTGATTGAAGCGACGTTAATTGAACTGGCCGACCGCGAGGCTTGCCACTTGATATTGACCACCGGCGGCACCGGCCCCGCGCCGCGCGATGTCACGCCGGAAGCCACGCTGGCGGTGGCGCACAAGGTGATGCCCGGTTTCGGCGAGCAGATGCGGGCGGTTAGTTTGAAATTCGTTCCCACCGCAATTCTGTCGCGCCAGGTGGGGGTGATACGCGGCAAGTCGTTGATTCTGAATTTGCCGGGGCAGCCGAAAGCCATCAAGGAAACACTGGACGGGATTTTTGCGGCGGTGCCTTATTGCATAGATTTAATCGGCGGGCCAACCATAGAAACTAATCCTGAAATCATTACCGCATTTCGTCCCAAGTCGGCATGAGGTACCCATGATGTTCTCTCGGCTTTTCGTCTTTTAAGAGGTGGCATTCATGCTATCAGTGGGACGGGTACGAACTCAAATCGCACAACTCACTATCTCCCGCAACCGCTTCAGATAATCCTCCACTCGTTCATGCATCGTCTCCGGCGCGATGACGATGTCATACACCAGTGCGAACAAGGGATAGGCGCGCCAATCGAACAAGTGATATTTTTCCACCATGCGCAAGGTATGAACCCCCTCGCCGGAGATGTCCGACCACTCGCCGCGCACCAGTTGTTGTCCGAGCGCATGATGATGTGAACCCTCGCTGGTCGCCGTCGTCATCAGGTCGCCCAGCCCGGCATAACTGTAAGGCGTATGCGCCTGCCCGCCGAACGTTTGCACGATGCCGGATAGCTCCGCAATCGCGGTGACCATCAGATGCCCGCGCATGTTGTCGCCCAGCTTCATCTCATCCGCCACGCCGAACAGGATCGCATACACATTCTTCAGGATCACCGACCAGCTTCTGCCGTGCATATCAGCAGTCTGCTGGCACACCAGCATGCTGCCCCGGAATAGGTTGTGCATCACCTCGAAATCCGCTGCGTCGGACAGCACCGCATCGGCAAAGCCATGCCGCCCCGCCCTCAGTTCCTCCGAAATCATCGGGCCATACACCACCCCGTAGTGATGCTTGCCGCCGAACACGCGCTCGAATACTTGCGCCGCCGTCCGCCCCGATTCATCCAGCCCCTTCGCGATGGTCAGGCACAGGCTGTCTTTTGCGCGATGCGGCGCGATGCGGCTGGCGATCTCATGGTGCGGATTCACCGGCAAGCAGAACAAAATCACCTGCGCCTCGGCGACCTCATCCTCCAGCGTCGCATGGCTGCCCTTCACCACCACGCCCATATTCCAGATGCGCACATCGTGTCGCGCCGCCAGCAGATACTCCATGGCATGCCCCATCTCGCCATAGCCCAGAATCAACACTCGTATTTTCATGCCGCACCTCATTCTTGCGCAAAAGTCAGTTTGAATTTTGGCATGGTTGCGTGATGGTAAGGGAAATTACTTCTGCGCAGATGATAGGGTTGCTTGAGTCCATTGCAAATTTACTACTTCACAAACACGCACAATGCGCATACTATGCGCACATGGAGGTTCCCCATGAAATCAATGCACAGCAATCAAGCACGTAAGCGCCCGGTCAACCTGACGCTCAATGAAGATTTGGTGTCTCAGGCAAAAGGAATGACGACCAACCTCTCCGGTGTGGTCGAGCAGCTACTGGCCGATTACGTGATGAAGCAGAACAACGCCCGGCAAGAAAAAGCGCATTGCGCAGAAGTCGCGGCGCAAGCGTGGAATACCTTCAACGAACGCTCCGGTTCGTTTGCCGACGAACACACCACACTGTAATGGCACAGTTCGACGTTCACCGGAATATCGGAAAACAACGGGAAGCCATTCCCTATGTCGTCATCGTTCAATCTTCCCTGTTCGACAGCTACCGTCGCCGAGTCGTGATTCCTTTGGTGCGCCGTAGCAATCTGGATAACGCCGCAGCGCTGGTTGGCTCGGCGCTGAATCCGGCTTTTACGGTGGAAGGAATAGAAGTGGTACTGCACCCGTTGGAAATCGTATCCGTCGCCACCGATCAGTTAGGCGAAAAGGTAGCCACATTCGCTGAAGAAGGCGACCGCATCACTGGCGCGCTGGATGAGTTGCTGACGCGGGCTTGGGCGTAGGGTGACAATAAGCGAAGCGCATTGCACCGGATGTTTTTCATTCGGCGCAATAACGATTGCGCCCTACGCGGGCTGTACCTCACGGTCTGTAGAAGATGGCATCGAGCATTGCTGCCCTTCCATCCCAGACGGTGCGAGCCAAAGGATTTTTTGGGCGAGGTTCGTTCCACCAAGCAGAATCAATAATGCGCTCAATAATCTCTTCCCAATAACGCTCGTAGTCCATGCCCGATTGTTTTATCTCAAAGTCTTGGCAAAGTTCCTTCTTGTTCTTTGAATCAAAACAAACGAAGTAATCTGGTCGTTTTAGCGCCAGCAAACGACTGGCAATACCAATGCCATGCCTACCGTTAGGAAATGCTTTAACGAACTCTGCAAGATAGGCTTCGTAGTGTTCTCGCGATACAGAACCATTTAGTGGAATTTCATCCAGCGCATTCGAGAGGTGAGCGTTGTTTTCGTTCACGGCCTGATGATAGTAGCCAGCACCACTCATACTTCCGAACCAACCCCAGTGTTCATTAAAGTCGGTAGGTAGCCCGGCGATGGTTTTCCGTAAGCCAAGCTCCATTTTCTGAAACTGTTTGGTGGTTTCAAATGCAGTGCGCACTAGCTTAAGCAAGTCACAGCGTTTCTCAAATCCGTGATGCGCGTCCTTTTGAACTGAGGCAAAAAATTGCGTCCATGGCATAGACATTATTGCGGAGTCAGCCGGTGCTTTGTTCTTTGTGCTTTGCCCATACTGGCCAGATAGCCGCTGCAAGGCTGGTTGCTGTTTCGACCAAAGTGCGCGATAGGAGATTGCCCCAGCTTTGCTAATAGTGCGAGCATCATCCCAATAGTTCTCGATCAAATCTATGACTTCATTTTTTAGAGATGAGTCATCTTGATCGGCATTTGAAAACAAGACCATCGCTTCCGAGTTCCTGTTTAATGCTCCAGCAGTTAGATTTGCACTTCCCATCAACACTTCCCAGTGCTTTTCATTCCAGAAGATGTAAACCTTTGGGTGGAATACGCCCCTCGGTTGCAGGATGAAGCGAACGTCATTTGATTCAACGAAAGTATCGAGAACGTCGGGATGTGTTTGATAGAAATGGGTACCGATTACCGCTTTGCGGATGCGATTTCGGTTTGCGCTTAACTCTTCGAATATCTCTGTGCCAGCCGATGCCCATGCGACCGCAAATGCAATATTTGGGTACTTTTTCGTAAGCCGAGAAAGGTTGCTTTTTAGCTCGGCATTAGTGGTAATGAGTTTCATTTCAGGCATCTCCAAAATATTCAGGGACAGACCACGGTATTTTCCTAAGCTGCGTACCGATGAATCTCAACTTCCACATGCCGCCGAGCGGTTGCGTCGGCATCGGCGTACACACGGCTGGCGATGGTAGGCTAACAGGGTCAGCTTCCCTTCTCAAAATATTTTACCTGTGGCAAATTGGCAAAGTGCGCATCGCTGGTGGCCAATGTGGCGCGGTATTGGCGCGCAGTGGCGTAGATGATGGCATCTGCTGTCGCCAGTTTGAATTCCTTGGCGATATCCGCCGCGAGTAACGCGATGGATGTATCAAGCGGAACAATGATCGCAGTCTGTGTTGCCGCAATGGCGGATAAGGCGACCGTTTGGTCTATTTCCCGGCACAGCCATTTGTAGAGTTCATGTTGTACGAGCGTCGGGACGATTAGGGAATCTGGTGCGTTCAGGTAGCGCGAATAATTTTTCGATAGCGGCGAATCGGTCATCCATTCGATCCAGCCGCAGGTATCCACCAGATACATCAGGCGCGATCCTTGCGATCCCGGTAATGCGAAGGGTTCGCCCCGCGTGCAATGCCGCGCAGTTTCTTGATGGAGGTTTTAGGGACTAGCTGGATAACAGAACCCGTGGGTATCAATTCAAACTGTTGTCCGGGCTGGAGATGCATGGCTTCACGCAGAGCCTTGGGCAGCGAAAGCTGATATTTGCTGGATAAGGTGGCAGTGCTCATTTTACGAATTCCTGATCGATGGCGATGCGGCAATTTACACTTGTGCAGAAAGAAGATCAAGTGGTTGGCGCTACACCAGTTTTTTCAACTGATACAGCCTCTCAAGCGCTTCCTTCGGACTCAACTCATCCGGTTGCATCTCGCGCAATGACTGCAACACCGGATGCTCTTTCGGTTCTGGCATCTCCGGTTTTCTGTCGAACAGGTCGCCCTGCGGACTCTGCGCGGCGCTGTTTTGTTCCAGCTTGAGCAGTTGTTTCTTCGCGGCGCGGATGACGTCGTTGGGCACGCCTGCGAGCGCGGCGACTTGCAGGCCGTAGCTCTGGCTGGCCGCGCCTTCGTTCACGCTGTGCAGGAACACGATGCTGTGCTGGTGTTCGATGGCGGCGAGGTGGACGTTGGACAGTTGTGCGAATTCTTCCGACAGTCGCGTCAGTTCGAAATAGTGCGTGGCGAACAGCGTGTAGCTGCGGTTCTTTTCCAGCAGGTGGCGCGCGATGGCGTAAGCGAGGGCGAGGCCGTCGAAGGTGGAGGTGCCGCGCCCGATTTCGTCCACCAGCACTAGGCTTTTTTCGGTGGCGTTGTGCAGGATGTTGGCGGCCTCGGTCATTTCGACCATGAAGGTGGAGCGTCCGCTGGCGAGGTCGTCGGATGCGCCGATGCGGGTGAATATCTGGTCGATCTCGCCGAGCACCGCCTGCTGCGCGGGCACGAAAGACCCGACATGCGCGAGCAGCGCGATCAGTGCGACCTGGCGCATGTAGGTGGATTTGCCGCCCATGTTCGGGCCGGTGATCAGCAGCATGCGCCGCGCATCCGAGAGCGTGGCATCGTTCGGCGTGAATTGCTCGACTTGCGCTTCCACCACCGGATGCCGTCCTTTGCTGATGCGCAGCACGGGTTCGTCCACGAATCGCGGCGCGCTGAAATTCAGCGTGGCAGCACGCTCGGCAAAGGTGGTCAGCACGTCCAGCTCGGCGATGGCGGCAGCAATGCGTTGCAGTTGCGGGATGAACGGTGCGAGCTGGTCGAGTAGTTGTTCGTAGAGAAATTTTTCGCGTGCCCGCGCGCGGTCGTTGGCGGACAACGCCTTGTCCTCGAAGGTCTTGAGCTCCGGCGTGATGTAACGCTCGGCGTTCTTCAGTGTCTGGCGGCGGCGGTAGTCGTCCGGCACGTTGGCGCTTTGCGCATGCGTCACCTCAATGTAGAAACCGTGCACGCGGTTGTATTCCACTTTCAGCGTGGCGATGCCGCTGCGCGCCCGCTCGCGCGCTTCCAGTTGCAGCAGAAAATCGCCGCAGTTGTTCTGAATGCCGCGCAGTTCGTCCAGATCGGGGTCGAAGCCGTCGGCGATTACGCCCCCCTCTCTTAATACGCTGGAGGGTTCGGGTTTTAGCGAGCGTTGCAGGATAGAGACGAGCTGCGCATCGGCTTTCAGCGCGTCGGCCAGCGCTTGAATGAGCGGAGCATCGCAGGCAGCGTAGGGTGGGCATGTTTCTGTGCCCACGCGTTCGTTAGTGCGGGATTCCGCGTGGGCAACGAGGTTGCCCACCCTACCTGATACATTGCAGCCAGCTAGCGTGGCGTGCAGTTGCGGCAAAGTTTGCAGTGTGTCGCGCAAGCCGGAGAGGTCGCGCGGGCGGGCGCTGCGCAACGCGATGCGCGCGGTGATGCGCTCCACGTCCACGCAGGGTTTGAGATGCTCGTGCACCTTGAGGTGAAGTTCGCCGAGTTTATCTACCGCATCCAGCCTTGCATTCAAAGCAGCTCGATCGCGCAACGGATGGTGCAGCCAGTTGGCGAGCAGGCGGCTGCCCATATTGGTGGCGCAGGTGTCGAGCAGCGACAGCAGGGTAGGCGCAGTCTCGCCGCGCAGCGTCTGGGTGATCTCCAGATTGCGCCTTGTCGCGGCGTCCATGCGAACGTAGCGGTCCGCGCTGTACACCTGCAAGGCGCGGATATGGCTGATGGCCTGACCCTGCGTGAGCCTGGCGTAACCAAGCAATGCCCCGGCCGCTTCCAGTCCTGCGCTGTAATCGTCGCAACCGAATCCGGCCAGGTCGAGCGTGGCGAATTGCTGGCACAGCGCGCGCCGCGCGGTGTCCAGTTCAAAATGCCAGTCGGGCAGCATTTTGAGAGACGCATGATTGTTGGTTTGCAGGCGAGTATTTTCCGCGTGCAGAATTTCGGAAGGTTGCAGACGTTCCAGTTCGGCAGACAGGTTTTCAGGGGAAGTCTCGCACACGAAAAATTGCCCCGAAGCCAAGTTCAGCCAGGACAATCCTAGCTTGCCATGACGTTCGTGCACAGCCAGCAGCAGGCTGTCGCGCTTCTCATCCAGCAGCGCGGAGTCGGTCAGCGTGCCGGGCGTGACGATGCGCATTACCTTGCGCTCGACCGGACCTTTGCTGGTGGCGGGGTCGCCGATCTGTTCGCAGATGGCAACGGACTCCCCCAGCTTGACCAGCCGCGCCAGATATTGCTCGGCGGCGTGATAGGGTACGCCCGCCATCTTGATTGGCTGGCCATTGGAGGCGCCGCGCTGGGTGAGCGTGATGTCGAGCAGCCTGGCGGCGCGCACGGCATCCTCATGGAATAGCTCGTAAAAGTCCCCCATGCGGTAGAACAGCAGCATGTCGGGGTGCTGCGCCTTGATGCCTAAGTACTGCTGCATCATAGGGGTGTTTTTTGCGCTTACTTCAGCCATTTGACTATAATCTCTCGCCCTAATTCTTTATTGTAAAGGCGGGCAACAATACCAGATTTACGGGTTGAAACAAGCGGGTTGGCGCATTGGTGGAGCTGCTCCGCTGCCGTGAGTGACAGTAATGGTATGATAGAAAACAATGGTATCCGCGCAAATAATTCAAACTTTAGTATTTTAGAGAGGTGGACATGCTATCCGATGTTGCTGAATTCGTGGTGCAAGGTATAACTGTGGAAGGGGAAATATTCGAGCCGTCTGACTGGGCCGAGCGCTTGCGTGACTCTTTGCCCAAAGCGGGGTCGAGTGGGAGCATGGATTATTCTTCTTATGTTCGCACGGATATAATCGAGGGGGATGTGTCTCTGGTGGTGCGCATTGCCCTGAAAGATGTTAACCCCGAGGCCTTCGGCATAATCAAGCGGTATATTTCCGACAATGGTCTCATGGTGCGCGCCGGGCGCGGTAGCCGTGATAGCGAAAGGACCGGTAAGTACTTGGCCTTCGGCAAAGATCGTCGCGACCCGCGTCGCAACAACTGGTAATTCTATGTGCGTATTTCGGGTGGAGCATTTGTTGCGGCTAAGGTATGAACCTGCTTAGAGCTCTCGGTACCATCAGCAGCCTGACGCTGGTTTCGCGCATCCTCGCGTTTACGCGCGACGTGCTGATCGCGCGGATATTCGGTGCGGGCATGGTGACGGATGCATACTTCGTGGCCATCAAGCTTCCTAATTTGTTACGCCGGTTGTTCGCCGAGGGGGCATTTTCTCAGGCGTTCGTGCCGATCTTCGGCGAATACAAGAACCGCCGCGGGTACGATGACACCAAGCTGCTGGTGGATCACGTCACCACCATGCTGGCGATTATCCTGTTTGTGGTCACGCTGATCGGCATTCTCGCTGCGCCGCTACTGGTGTACATCAGTGCGCCTGGCTTCGTTAAAGATGCCGCCAAGTTCGACCTCACCGTGCAGATGTTGCAAATCACCTCGCCGTATATCTTCTTCATCTCGCTGGTGGCGGTGGCGGCGGGCATACTCAACACCTATAATAAATTCTGGGTTCCCGCATTTGCGCCGATACTTTTGAATACCTGTTTGATAGGCGGTGCGTTGTGGGCGGTGCCTTATTTCGACCAGCCTATCATGGGTATGGCGTGGGCATGGTTCATCGCGGGTTTTGTGCAGCTCGCGTTTCAAATTCCGTTCCTGAAAAAAATCGGTATGTTGCCGAGCATCCGCTTCAGCCTTAAAGACCCAGGCATGCGGCGCGTCATCAAACAAATGGGACCGGCAGTATTCGGTGTGTCCATCGCCCAGATCAGCCTGATCATCAACACCATCTTCGCTTCGTTCCTGGTGGCGGGCAGCGTGTCCTGGCTGTATTACGCGGACCGGCTGATGGAGTTCCCCACCGGTATTCTGGGTGTGGCTATCAGCACGATTTTGCTGCCCTCGCTATCCCAATGCTATGCCAGCAACAACACGGTGGAATATTCCCGGCTGCTGGATTGGGGCTTGCGCCTGACCATCATGTTGACCCTGCCCGCCGCGCTGGCGCTGGGCATGATCTCCGTGCCGTTGCTGGCGACCTTCTTTCAACACGGCGCGTTTTCTGCACACGATGTCATGATGACCAGCCGGGCGTTGATCGGCTACAGCATCGGGTTGGTCGGGTTGATACTGGTGAAAATACTCGCGCCGGGTTTTTACGCGCGGCAGGACATCAAGACCCCGGTGAAGATCGGCATCGTCACCTTGCTGGCGACCCAGGCGATGAATGCGCTGTTCATCGGCTGGATACAACATGCCGGACTGGCCTTGTCGATCGGCCTGGGCGCGTGCCTGAATTCCGCGATCCTGTTTTATTACCTGCGCAAACATGGCATCTACCAACCCGAACCGGGCTGGGCGAAATTTTTCCTCAAGGTGTGCATCGCTATGCTGGTTTTGGGGCTCACGCTGTGGTTCGGCATGGGCAGCGAGCAAAGCTGGCTGACCAGTTCGGGCTGGTCGCGCATTTTGCGGTTGTCTGTACTGGTTATCGGTGGTGTCGTGGTTTATTTCTCTGTGCTTTGGGCACTGGGTTTCAGGCCCAAGGATTTTTCGCGGCGCGCGGTTAGTTAGAAGGATAGTCGTAACGAGTTAATAAAACTTCCCCATTTATCTCTAATAAAATTGAGAACTGGAAAATTAATTATGAATGAAGTTGAGCAACTTAAAGTGCGCCTTCGGCAGTTTGCTGAAGATCGGGATTGGGATCAATTCCATTCCCCAAAAAACTTATCAATGGCTTTAATAGTTGAAGCGGCAGAGCTTGTTGAGCATTTCCAATGGCTCACAGAAGAGCAATCCAGATCGCTTGAGCAAGAACAATTAAAAAAAGTGCAGGACGAGTTGGCTGATATTCAAATTTACCTGATTAGAATTGCAGACAAACTAAATATTGACCTGCTGGACGCGGCAAGCAAAAAGATGGATGCCAATGCTGTGAAATATCCACATGAAAAAGTCCGTGGCAGCTCCAGGAAATATACCGAGTACAAATGACATGATCTTCAAATTGGTCAATAGGCGGCTCTAATATCATGTTGGTCTATACAGCCAACAAGCTGGATTTCATGGACGATGTCCAGTCCAATATCATCGAAGAAAAAATTCTGGAAGCCTTCAAGCGCAACCTCGGTCATTCAACATCTGCTAATGAAATAGCATCATGGAGAAACTCCATGATGTATATGAGCCAGATTATTATGGACGGCGGCATTCCCAATGATGCCGGTGTGTCTATTGAATACCGGCTGCCTCAAACTTCCAAGCGCATCGATTTTATCTTGACCGGGAAAGGTGAAAATAAGGTCAATACCGCGATCATCATTGAGCTTAAGCAATGGGCTGAAGCAAAAGCCACCAGCAAAGATGGCATTGTTACTACATTTATGGGGAAAGGGGTGCGCGAGGTTAGCCACCCGTCATATCAGGCATGGGTATATGCCGCATTGCTGGAAGACTTCAATGAAGCGGTAACAACAGAAAATATCCTGCTTAAACCCTGTGCATATCTTCATAACTGCATATCCGATGAGGCAATTAATGATCATTTTTACAATGAGCATACTGAAAAGGCGCCAGCATTCTTAAGAAAGGATGCAAAGAAGCTCACTGAATTCATCAAGAAGTACGTCAAATATGGCGACTCCGATAACATCATGTATCGGATTGATAACGGCAAGATCAGGCCATCCAAGAACCTTGCCGACAAACTTGAATCCCTGCTTAAAGGCAATCAAGAGTTTTTGATGATAGATGATCAAAAGATTGTCTATGAAACTGCTATAGATCTATCCAACAAATCCACAGTTAAAAACAAACATGTTTTGATTGTTCAAGGCGGGCCTGGCACCGGTAAATCAGTTGTTGCTGTGAACTTGCTTGTCGAGTTCACCAAAAGACAGCTGCTCGCTCAATATGTCACCAAGAATTCCGCACCCCGCGATGTATACGCCAGCAAGCTGGTTGGCTCCTTCAAGAAAAGCCATATCAACAACCTCTTCAAAGGCTCTGGCTCATTCACCGAAACCGAGGCGAACACATTTGATGTGCTTATTGTTGATGAAGCGCACAGGCTCAATGAAAAATCTGGCATGTTTCAAAACTTGGGCGAGAACCAGATAAAGGAAATTATTGCGTCCTCTAAATTCAGCATATTTTTTCTTGATGAAGATCAAAGAGTGACGATGCGAGATATTGGTGAAAACGATGAGATCAAAAAGTGGGCTATTAAATTAGGGGCGCGAGTTCACGAGCTGGTGCTGCAATCACAGTTTCGCTGCAACGGATCAGATGGCTACCTTGCATGGGTGGACAATTCGTTGCAAATAAAAGAGACAGCAAATGAAACGCTGGACGGAATTAATTATGATTTCAAGGTTTTTGATTCGCCAAATGAGCTGCGAGATGCGATCTACAGAAAGAATCGGATCAATAACAAGGCACGGCTAGTTGCGGGATATTGCTGGGACTGGATAAGTAAAAACAAAAATGATAATTCGCTAAAAGATATCACCATTAAAGAACATGATTTTGCGATGAAGTGGAATCTGGCAAGCGATGGAAATCTGTGGATACTTAAACCGGAATCTGTCACTGAGGTTGGGTGCATCCATACATGCCAAGGGCTGGAGATGGATTATGTAGGCGTAATCATCGGGCCTGATTTTATAGTACGGGAAGGGCGGGTAGCAGTTAGTGCAGAAAAGCGCGCTAAAACCGATTCATCCATCAAGGGCTTCAAAAAACTTTTCAAGGAAAATCCTGCCGATGCGAAGGAAAAGGCGGAAGTCATCATCAAGAATACATACAGAACCTTGATGACGCGAGGCAGCAAGGGATGTTACATTTTTTGCACAGACCCAGAGACCAATGCATATTTCAAAGAGCGAATAGGTGCGGAACATGAAAGCAGTGAAATTATTGATCAAGTAGCTACCGCACACACATTTGATGTTGCGCAACAGGAAGTCGTCAGTACATTCCCCGGTTTAACTTTAAGAATATTGAACGCGAAGGATGTAAAACCTTACCAGAACAGCGTGCCCATTTATGACTTGGCGATTGCCGCAGGTCAGTTCAGTGGTTCACAGGAAGTAAATGAAGTGCCAAAAGATGGTGCAATCGAGCAGTATGACTGGGTAGAGCTACCGGAGGCTTTTAGACCCCAAGCCGGGTTGTTTGTAGCAAAAGTAGTGGGCGAATCAATGAATCGGCGTATACCAAACGGATCATGGTGCTTGTTTAAACTTGCGCCGAGTGGCACCCGGCAAGGCAAGGTTGTATTGGTGCAGCATCGGGATATCGATGATATAGACACAGGTGGCCACTACACAATCAAAGTGTATGAGAGCGAAAAATCAAGCCATGACGATGGCGGCTGGCAGCACAAAAAAATAATACTTAAACCCGATACAACATCACCAGGTTACGAGCCTATTGTTTTGAATGGGCAGGAAGCGGGGGAGCTAAGGGTAATAGCGGAGATGGTGGCGGTTTTGGGATAGTGTGTGCGGTTTCAATTACCAAGTGCAATAACCGTATAACAAGACTACATCACCCCACGACCGCGCCGTGGATGCCTGCTACCGCAAAGCCGCCTTCACCAGCGACGCACAGCGCGTGGAGTTTTTATTCGAGCGTTACCAGCAACTCACCAGCCTGCTGCCGACGGAAAAGAAAACGACAAAACGGAAAACAAAAACGTGATGTGTTGAGTGGTAGAACCAGCGGTACCGGAGTCGAATTATTTTTGGGAAACACAGGGCTGGCTGAAATAGTTTCAACAGATGCGATGCATCACGCTGCATATCGCCACCTTGCAAGCGATACGCAATTGCAAGATGGCGGGGATTACCATTGAGCTGGACAGGTTTTATACAAGTTTGTAATAATTATAACGGCCATGTTAAACTTAAAAGTTGAATGATATTAAAGACGGACTGGGTAGCGCTACGGGCATCTTAAAACGCGGATTGGGAGATGGCACACGATGAAAGGATGGGGAATGATGGATAGGTATAAACGAGTACAGCCGAACGCGGCTGGATTGAGTACTTTGGTGTCGGATAGCCGTGGCGATGGCGGGCAAGGGAGAGGCGAATGATACCTGAGATCGGCAATTTTTCACTGATGCTGGCGCTGGTGTTGGCGCTGGTGTTGGGCGTATTACCCATACTCGGCAGCTTGAATGGTAATCAACGGCTGATGGCGGTGGCCAAGCCGGCGGTCTTTGGGCAGATGGCTTGTGTCATTATTGCTTTCGTCACTTTCGCTTATTCTTTTATTACTTACGATTTTTCGGTCAAGTTCGTCGCCCAGCATTCTAATTTGCTGCTGCCGCTGGAGTACCGCATCGCGGCGGTATGGGGCGGGCATGAGGGCTCGCTGCTGCTGTGGATGATGATGCTGGCGGGATGGACGACAGCGGTGGCCCTGTTCAGCAAGCGCCTGCCGGAAGAGATGGTGGCGCGTGTGTTGGGTGTGCTGGGCTTGGTCAGCGTCGGTTTCATTTCTTTCATACTGTTTACCTCTAATCCGTTCGAACGCTTGCTGCCAAGCCCGCTGGACGGTTTTGATCTCAATCCGCAGTTGCAGGATTTTGGCATGATCATCCACCCGCCCCTGCTGTATATGGGTTATGTGGGCATGTCGGTGGCCTTTGCTTTCGCCGTCGCGGCGCTTATCGGTGGCCAGTTGGATGCTGCCTGGGCGCGCTGGTCGCGGCCATGGACTACGGTGGCGTGGATGTTTCTCACCTTGGGCGTCATGCTCGGAAGCTGGTGGGCCTATTACGAGTTGGGTTGGGGCGGCTGGTGGTTCTGGGATCCGGTCGAGAACGCCTCGTTCATGCCTTGGCTGGTGGGCACGGCGCTGATCCACTCGCTGGCGGTGACGGAAAAGCGCGGCGCTTTCAAGAGCTGGACCGTGATCCTGGCTATCTCTGCTTTTTCGTTGAGCCTGCTGGGAACCTTCCTGGTGCGTTCCGGTATTTTGACATCGGTACATTCTTTTGCATCAGATCCGACACGCGGTCTGTTTATTCTGATTTACATTTGCGTGGTGGTCGGTGGCTCGCTGGTGTTGTTCGCCTGGCGCGCACAGAAGGTGGGCATGGGCGGCGGGTTCGAGGTGGTTTCGCGTGAATCCATGCTGTTGCTGAACAACGTGCTGCTGGTCGCCGCCGCCGGTACCGTGTTCCTTGGTACGCTCTACCCCCTGTTCCTGGATGCGATGAACATGGGCAAGATCTCGGTCGGACCACCCTATTTTGAGGCGGTATTCGCACCAATCATGATGGTAGCCGTTTTCGTTATGGGCTTTGGGCCGTTCGCGCGTTGGAAACAGGATACCCTGGCACAAATCGTGAGGCGTGTATGGCCGTGGCTGGTAGCCAGCGTAGCTTTAGGTTTGCTTATTCCTTACTTGTTTGGCCGTTGGTCGGCGCCGATAGTGGCGGGGGTTGCGCTAGGGATGTGGGCGATTCTTGCAGGCCTGGCCTACCTGGTCGCGCGAGTGCGTGAGTCGACCAGTGCGAGCGGTGTGTGGGCGAAATTGCGCGCCACATCGCTCGCCACATATGGCATGTTGCTTGCCCATGCCGGCGTAGGTGTGTTTGTTCTTGGCGTGACCCTGGTCAACGGTTACCAAAGTGAGACCGAAGTGCGCATGCGCACCGGCGACACGACCACGCTGGATGGTTACACTTTCAAATTCCACGGGGTGCGGGAGGTGCAAGGGCCGAATTATGTTGCGGCTCAGGCGATGGTGGAGATAACGCGTGGTGATGACAAAGTAGCCACGCTGTATCCAGAAAAGCGCAAGTACACCAAGCAGGCCTCAGACATGACTGAAGGAGCCATAGACTCCAGCCTGTTCCGCGATCTTTATCTGGCGCTCGGCGAGCAGGTGGGCATGGACGAGTGGGTCATGCGCATCTTGCATAAACCGATGGTTTACTGGATATGGGGCGGCGCCCTGCTGATGGCGCTCGGCGGCTTGCTGGCTATATGCGATCGTCGCTACCGCCTGCCCTTGGCATCAAAAGCTGGGGCATCAAAACCGGCGGCGCAGGCGTAAAGGAGAGCCAGATGAAACGCGCTTTTATTCCGTTGGGGATTTTTGTTACCCTGGTCGTCTTCCTGTGGATCGGGCTCTCGCTCAATCCCAGGGAGGTGCCTTCGCCCCTTGTTGGCAAACCGGCGCCGACGTTCCGGCTACCCCAATTGCATGATGCCTCCAAGACTTTTTCCCCCGAGGATATGCGGGGCAAGGTTTGGCTACTCAATGTATGGGCTTCGTGGTGCGCAACCTGTTTGCAGGAGCATCCCTTGCTGAGAGAGATGTCGCGGCGCAACATCGTGCCGATTTACGGGCTCAACTACAAAGACAAGCGCGAAGACGGTATCGCCTGGCTCAATATGCACGGCGACCCCTATGTTCTGGCGGCCTATGATATAGAGGGTAAGGTCGGCATCGACTGGGGTGTTTATGGTGTGCCGGAAAGCTTTCTTATCGACAAGGCGGGCATCATTCGCCATAAGGTGATCGGGGCGATCAAGCCAGAGGACATGGCACTGCTACTTCCGCTCATTAAGGAGCTTAACGATGAATAAGACATTACCCTTCGCACTTCTGCTTTCCATGCTGCTGCCGTTGGCTCATGCGGGCGAGGCGGTGCCGACCGCGGAAGACCCGGCATTGGAAAAGCGCGTCATGGAAGTGTCCCATAATCTCCGCTGTTTGGTTTGCCAGAACCAGACGATAGCCGATTCCAATGCCGAACTTGCTGTTGACCTCAGAAACCAGGTACGCGAAAAGTTGAAGCAGGGAGAATCGGAGAAGGAGATATTGAATTACATGGTGAGCCGTTATGGCGACTTCGTGCTGTTTAAGCCGCTGGTAAAGTCCACCACCTGGTTGCTCTGGTTCGGGCCGTTGCTGTTGGTGGTGCTGGGTGTCGGCGTGCTGATTGTCATGCTGCGCCAGCGCCGCAAACTGATGGGGCAGGCGCAGGTTATGAGCGCCGAGGAGCATGTCCGCGCCGCATCGCTGTTGTCTGGAAAAAATAAAGGGGATCGTTCATGATTATGTTTTGGGTTGTAGTTGCTATTCTGATTGCTGGCGCGTTATTACTGCTGTTGCCGCCGTTGCTGGGCCGGGGCAAACATGCGGCATCCGCTACACGCTCCGAGGTCAACCTGTCGGTGTACCGCGACCAGTTAAGTGAGTTGGACGCGGATCTGGCATCCGGCACGTTGGATGAAGCGCAGCATGCCAGCGCGCGCAGCGATTTGGAGAGGCGGGTGCTGGAAGAGTCGGCCACTCCCGATACCCTTGTCGTGCAACCAAGCGCAAGCCGCTGGCCGGTTGTGGTGGTGGCAACCGCAGTGCCGCTATTGGCGGTTGCATTGTATTTTTGGCTGGGTACGCCGGCGGGATTGGAGCCGCAGCCCCAGGCAACCGAAGTTGAGCAAACGCATCAGACCACACCGGAGCAAATCGAGGCGATGGTAGCGGGGCTGGCGCAAAAACTTAAGTCCGAGCCGGACAACGCGGAAGGCTGGGTGATGCTCGCCCGCTCTTACACCGCCCTGCGTCGTTATCCTGATGCCAGCGCCGCCTATACCCGTGCGGTGGAATTGCTGCCGAACAACGCCTTTTTGCTGACTGATCACGCTGATATGCTGGCCATGGTTAAGCAGACGCTACAGGGTGAGCCGGAGAAATTCATTTTGCGGGCGTTGAAAATTGATCCTAACAACCTCAAGGCGTTATCGCTGGCGGGATCGGCAGCCTTCGAGCGCAAGGACTATCGCAGCGCCATCAAGTGGTGGGAAAAGATACTCAAGCTGGTGCCGCCGGATTCCCAGGGCGCAACCTCTATCACCGCCAGCATCAATGAGGCGCGGGCCAAGGTTGGCCTGTCCCCCATAAAGCCGCAGGCGGGCGAGCGGCAAGCCCCTGCCCAGCCGGGTGCGGCGGGTGGGTCGGTGAGTGGAACGGTAGGGCTTGATCCCGCGCTCAAGGATCAGGTCGCGGATACAGACGCGGTCTTCATTTTTGCCCGGGCAGCAGAGGGGCCGCGCATGCCGCTGGCAGTAATACGCAAAACGGTAAAGGATCTGCCGCTGACTTTCACGCTGGATGACAGTATGGCGGTGATGCCGAGTTTGAAATTATCTTCCGCAGCCAGGGTCGTGGTGGGTGCGCGTATATCGAAATCCGGGAATGCCACTCCCAGTCCGGGAGATTTGCAAGGATTGTCGCAACCGGTGACAGTCGGGTCAAAAGGTATTGGCATTATCATTGATTCAGAGGTCAAGTAAAATACTCGCACACCCGATGTAGTCGCTAGTACCCTGTGACACCTGTTTTTTCGTAGGTTGGGTTAGCGGCTTCATGGTTCGGCAGGCTCACCACCGACGGACGTAACCCAACAGCCATTAAGGTCATCGGCTAGGTAATGTTGGGTTACGGCATACACCCGCCTAACCCAACCTACAAAACCAGCAACACGAAATAAATAATGTTCCAATGTACCAGCGACTAACGTCTAACGACCGGGAAACATACGTTTCACCTTTCACGTTTGGAGAGCATGAGTTCATTGCCGGACAAGGTTAGCGAAGAAAATCACCAGCAAACCCCCTTGCATGGCGCGCAGCCACAGCCGCTTCAAGGCATGTCTTTGCGGATCAAGGGCGTCTGGATGCTGCTGCTGTTTTTGATTTATACCCTCGCGGTCGGGTTTGTCCTGGGAGTGGAGCGCAACATTCTTTACTCGGACGTTCAGAAACTGGAAGCGGTGCATGCGGAAGAAGGGGATCAGTTCGCCCTCAATATGCTGGTGACGAGAGCCATTCTCGTCGTGAATGACAATTACTATTCTGCGGATTTGGGAACCACTGCGGGCATTGAGGCTGCTGCGCGTAGCGTTAGTGTGCAGGTCGAGGCGGTATTGACGGGTTTGGGCAAGGTGGTGAAGAGCCATCCTGAGCTGTTCGATAGTATTGTTGCGCTTCAGATCAATCTGGGTGAGTTGACCAGGACGAGTCCGGGTAAGGTGGCGGGGGATAATCCTGAGCTTTCCGGCAGCGCTGCCGAACCGCAGCTTGCACCGGGGGGGCTGACCAAGAGCATCAGGCCGCTGAACCGGGAAGTGATTGCTGACGTCCGCACCAATTTGCACAAGCTGGTCTTCGATCTGGATCAGGTCACCAAGCGGATACGGGGCCGCAAACAAGAGTTGTTGGAGCAATATCGTGCTACGTTCAGCCGGCTATCGCTGGTGTGGTCGGTTACTGCGGCCATCGGCATTGTGTTTCTCGGCGGTCTGGTGATGTTTTTTGTTACCAGACTTGCCGTGGATGTCAGGCGCGTTCAGGATCGCGCACTGGAAATCGTCGAAGGATACCGCGGTCAGCCGCTGAAAGTGACGCGCCGTGATGAACTGGGTTCGCTCATGGCGGCGATCAACAAGATGCAGTTCGAGTTGCGCCAAAACGAGGTACAGATAGAGCGCATCCGGCAGCAGCGATTCCACAAGGAAAAGATGGCGGCGGTAGGCTCGATTGCCGCCGTCGTGGCGCATGAGATAAACAATCCGTTGTCGGCCATCATGGGGGCGGCGCAAGCGATGTTGGAGCAGCGTGCCGGACACGGCGATCGTCGGGACGATCACAACCTGTCCGAGGTGATCTTCGAGCAGGCCAGGCGGGTGATGAATATTACACGCCAGATCTCCGAGTTCTCTGTGCCCCAATCGACCGAGCGGGAACTGCTGGACCTGAATAATCTGATTCGCAGTACCGTCAGATTTATCAGCTTTGACCGGCGCTTCAGTATTGTTGATATGGAGCTTAATCTCGACCCGAACCTGCCTGCAGTGCGCGCCGTGGGCGACCATATTACCCAGGTGATCATGAACCTGCTGGTCAATGCTGCGGATGCTATGGAGGGCAGAACCGATCCCAAACCACGTATTGCCGTATCGACCCATCTCCAGCAGGGACATGCCGTGGTGACCGTCACCGACAACGGCACGGGGATGGACAAGAATACGCTGGCGCGGGTATTCGAGGAATTTTTTACCACCAAACTCCCGGGCAAGGGGAGCGGAATAGGTATGGCAGTTTCCAAGTCGCTGATCGAATCGGATGGCGGTCTCATCGGCGTTGAATCGGAGCCGGGAGTTGGAACGACGGTAACCGTGCAGCTTCCTGTTGTTACGGATGGTGTTGCATACGGTCTTAAGGAGGAATGATATGCATGTGCTGGTGATCGACGACGAAGCGGCCATACGCCAGATTCTTTCGGCGCTGGTTAGTCGCGCCGGCTATTCGGTCGACGTGGCGGCAACTGCGGCTGAAGCGACCGCCAAACTGGTGCGCGGAGATGTTGACGTGGCGCTGTGCGATGTGCGCTTGCCCGATGGTGATGGGATAGAGCTGGTGCGTAGCTTCAAGACGTCAGATGCGTCAGGTGCCACAATCGACACCCAATTTATCATGGTGACGGCGTTTGCTTCGATGGAAACGGCGGTGGAGGCGCTGCGGGCGGGCGCCACAGACTATATCGTCAAGCCGGTACACAGCGAAGAGTTGCTGCACAAATTGGCACAGATCGACGCGATGACCGGCCTGCTCGCGGAAAACAAGGCGCTCCGCAACTTGGTTGTGGGAGGGCAGGGGCTGTACACATTCAGTTCGCCTTCCATGCAGCAAGTTGATCGCTTGGTTGGAAAAGTTGCCGTCACCAACAGCACCGTGCTTGTTACCGGTGAAAGTGGCACTGGCAAAGGCATAGTCGCACGCTTGATTCACGAAAAAAGTCCGCGTTCCACCTTCCCGTTCATTCCGGTCAATTGCAGTGCGATTCCCGAGAACCTGCTGGAGAGCGAATTTTTTGGTCACACCAAGGGCGCGTTTACTGGCGCAGATAAAGCACGCAAAGGGCTGTTTACCGAGGCTGATCGCGGTACTATTTTTCTGGATGAGATCGGGGAACTGCCGCTGCATTTGCAGACCAAATTGTTGCATGTGATCGAAGATAAGCAGATTCGTCCGGTTGGCGGCGAGCAGGCGCGGGGCGTGGATGTGCGCATCATTGCCGCCACCAACCGCAATCTGGAAGAGATGGTGAAAGAAGGAAAATTTCGCGAGGATCTTTATTTCCGCTTGAGCGTGTTTCATATCCATATACCGCCGCTGCGCGAGCGCCGTAGCGACATCGGCGACCTGATCCGGCACATGATGCTCAACATCGGGGGAGGGACGCTGGAAATTGATGCGGAAACCGAACAGGTTCTGCAGTCTTACAGCTGGCCGGGCAACGTCAGGCAGTTAGAGAACGTCATACATCGCGCGCACATCCTGGCCGAAGGCGGGCGCATTACCTTGGCCGAATTGCCGCCAGAAATTGCGCAGCAGAAACCTGCCCGGGAACCTTCCGCATCGTCGCTTGCCCGAAACGGAAGTCTGCGCGACCAGTTGCGGCAGGTCGAAGCGGAGATCATATTCAAGGCGCTTGACAGCGTGGGCGGCGATCGCAAGGCGGCCGCGCAAAAACTGGACATCGGCTTGTCCAGCCTCTATCGCAAGCTGGAGGAATTGGCGGATCTGGGTAGCGCACGGGGCGTTTAGCTGTGATAACAATTCGGCATGGGATGCTCATTCTGATGGTTCTACAACCGCGCACCCGTCGGAGGGTGAAGCCGTATGATGTTAAGGCATACTCCCTGATCTGAGTCGATTCCAATTTTGTGATTAGAGGCGCCCTAAAATCAAACCCGTGATGCGGCGCACTTCTTCTGCAAGAACGCCTCCGGCTCGATGTCAGCCTGCTTGAGAATGGCGCGCAATGTGCCTTCCGGCATATCGCCGGGATGGTTCGGAATGGTTGTGTAGTGATTGGCTGTCGGGTTAAATCAAATCTCGTGACTGCCTGCGGCCTGGCGGTGAAATTAGAAGCCAAGTTCCTTTAGCCGCTTGACGATCTCCCGGTAACGGAAGCCTGCCAGCCGCCCCATCAGGTTGCCACGATCAAGGGATAGTCGAACGATTCGGCTATCTTTGGCAGCTTGGCTTGCGCATCGCCTTTTTGCGTTTCGATCAACTTCTTCGCCACATCGCGGGCGATCTCGATGGTTTCGGCAATCGTGCGACCTTGGGCGATCAGCCCTTGTACGTCATCGCTGGTGGCCAACTACACGCCTTCCGGCAAATGCTCGATATGTAGTTGTACCATGTGCTCCATTGCATTGCTCCTTCTCGGCTCACGCCGTTTTATAAAAGCGCAGACGAGTCTGCGCACTCCAAAAATGCTCCCATATGGAGTGCGGTGGCACGACACCGCCTTTATAAAAGCGCAGACGAGTCTGATGAAGCTACTAGCCATTCGACTAGGCTGTCAAAAAACGACAGCCAAGTCGCTGGTTATGCGCACTCCAAAAGTGTGGCGCATTGCGCCATGTTGCTAACTGCGGTGCAATGCCCACAGGCTTTTTCAGTGCATCCCCGGCAGCATCCCTTTCATGCCGCGAATCAATTTCCCCATGCCGCCCTTGCTGAACATTTTCATCATCTTTTGCGTCTGTTCAAATTGGTTTAACAGCTGGTTGACGTGCATGACCTGCACTCCAGCCCCGGCGGCGATGCGGCGCTTGCGCGAGGCCTTGAGCAGTTCCGGGTGGGCGCGTTCTTGCGGGGTCATTGAGTTGATGATGCCTTCGGTGCGGTTAATGGCGCGGTCATCTACTTTGCTGTTTGCCGCCGCCTGACTGAGCTGGGCGGGCAGTTTGTCCATCAGCGCCGACATGCCGCCCATCTTGCGCATTTGCACCATTTGCATTTTGAAATCGTTGAGGTCGAAGCCTTTGCCGCTTTGCATCTTCTTGGCGAGCTTTTCCGCTTCCACGTGATCGACTTCACGCTGGGCTTCTTCGATCAGCGACAGTACGTCGCCCATGCCCAGTATGCGCGAGGCCATGCGCTCGGGGTGGAAGGCTTCCAGGCCGCCGAGCTTTTCGCTCACGCCGACGAATTTGATCGGCTTGCCAGTAATGTGGTGCACTGACAGCGCCGCGCCACCGCGCGCATCGCCATCCAGTTTGGTCAGGATGATGCCGGTCAGCGGCAGTGCCTCGCCGAAAGCCTTGGCCGTGTTCACCGCGTCCTGGCCAGTCATGGCATCCACCACGAACAGGGTTTCGATGGGCTTGAGCGCGGCGTGCAGTTGCTGGATTTCTTCCATCATCGCAGCATCAATCGCGAGGCGGCCGGCCGTGTCCACAATCAACACCTCGTGGTGGTGTTTGCGCGCGTAGTCCAGCGCCGCCAGCGCGATGTCGCGCGGTTTCTGGCTGATATCGGAGGCGAAGAAGTCGATTGCCACTTGTTGCGCCAGGGTGCGCAATTGCTCGATGGCGGCGGGGCGGTACACGTCGCAACTGACCAGCAGCACTTTTTTCTTGAGCTGTTCGCGCAGTAGTTTGGCCAGTTTGCCGCAGGTGGTGGTTTTGCCCGCGCCCTGCAAGCCGGCCATCAGGATCACGGCGGGCGGCACCGCAGCCAGGTTGAGCGAGTCATTGTGCTCGCCCATCAGCCTGGTCAGCTCGCGGTGTACGATGCCGATCAGCGCCTGTCCGGGGTTCAGGTTGCCGATCACTTCCTGTCCCAGTGCGGCCTGCTTTACTTGGGCAGTGAATTCCTTGACCACCGGCAATGCCACATCGGCTTCCAGCAACGCCATGCGTACTTCGCGCAAGGCGTCCTGAATGTTGCTTTCGGACAGGCGCGCCTGTCCGCGTAAATTCTTGATGACGCCGGAAAGGCGTTGGGTTAGGTTGTCCAGCATGGTTGTTTTACAAGTTTGGTGTAGAATCCGCGAAGTCTAAAACATTCTGACAAAAAATGCCTAACGTTCTCTTCTCTTGGTTGGCCTTCACTGCTTATAGCGTGCTCGCGTTCTATTTCTGGCATGCGCAGATGCGCGGCAAAGGCGACGTGTTGAGTCGCGGCGCGGCCGGGCATTGGATAGTGGCGCCATTGCTGTTGCACGGCTATCTGCTGGCGCAGGATGTGTTTGCCGGCGGCGGTTTCAACCTGAGCGTGGCCAATGCGCTGTCAATGATCTTCTGGCTGACCTTGCTGGTGTACTGGGTGGCGCGTTTCTTTTATCCGGTCGGTTGCTTGCAGGCTTTGGTGTTGCCGCTTGCGGCGGTGGCCGTGTTGTTGCCGAGTGTTTTTCCATCACCACACCAGTTGGCAAATACCGAGTTGTTCGCCTTTAAGGCTCATATTGCCACCGCGATGCTGGCCTACAGTTTGTTCACCATCGCTGTGCTGCACGCAGTATTGATTGCACTGGTGGAAAAACGGCTGCATCACGGTTCCATGCCGCGCATCCTGCAAAACCTGCCCCCGTTGATGACCATGGAAACCTTGCTGTTCCGCATGATAGCGGTTGGTTTTGTGCTGCTGACGCTGACGCTGGTGTCCGGTGTGCTGTTTTCCGAGCAGATATTCGGCAAGGTGTGGCAGTTCAACCACAAGGTGCTGTTCGGTTTTATCTCCTGGGGGGTGTTCGCCGTGCTGTTGTGGGGCATCGCACCTACGGCTGGCGCGGGCGCGTCGCGGTGAACTGGACCGTGAGCGGCTTCGTATTTTTGCTGCTGGCCTACTTGGGCAGCAAGTTCGTCATCGAGGTGTTGCTGCATCGCTAGTCCCCAGTACACATACTTCTGCTTGCCTTAACTCGGCAAAGTGTCGTAGAATCGCGCCCCCTTGGTATTCGCTAAGGGGGTATTTGCTAACGAAAAACAGGTTGACTATGGTTATTATCAGATTTGCACGTGGCGGCTCCAGAAATCGCCCTTTCTTCAATGTGGTGGTGGCTGATTCGCGCAATCGCCGCGATGGCAGGTTCATTGAGCGCCTCGGTTTTTATAACCCGGTTGCTCCGGAAGGTCCGGAGGGTATGCGTATCGAGCTGGAGCGTGTGGCGTACTGGCAGGGAAAAGGCGCCCAACTGAGCGACGCTGTAGCCAAGCTGGTCAAGCGCGCCAGTGCCACAGCCAAGGTTTTGGGTGCTGCAGCAAAAGCCTGAGCAAGCAGGCCCCATGGTCATCATGGGGCGCGTGGCAGCGGCGCAGGGCATACTCGGCTGGGTGGCGCTTAAAACTTACACCGGGACGGTGGATAGCCTTGCCGACTACCCGGTGTGGTGGCTGGGGGACGACAAGCTTCCCTGGCGCGAGGTCAGTGTGGAAGCGTTTGCTGTGCAAAGCAAAGGTCTGATTGCCAAATTTGCGGGCTGCAGCGACCGCACCGCAGCCGAAAAATATAGGGGGTTGCTGGTGGCCGTGCCGCGCAGCAGTCTGCCGCAGCAACCGGATGATGAATATTACTGGTCTGATTTGATCGGGCTTGAAGTGGTCAACCTCGCAGGTGTATGCCTGGGAACGGTGGACAGTTTGATGGATACCGGTGCCAATCAGGTGCTGTGTGTGCAGGGCGAGAGCGGCGAGGTGTTGATTCCCTTCATTGCCAGCGCAATCAAGCAAGTGGATTTGACGGAAAAAATGATTCATGTCGATTGGGCGACCGATTGGGCAGCAAAGCACTGACTGATATGCAGTTCGATGTCATCACGCTATTTCCGGAAATGTTCGACGCGATTACTCAGTATGGAGTAACGCGGCGCGCGGCGGAGCAGGGCAAGTTTGTGTTGCGCACGTGGAACCCGCGCGACTTTACCCGCGACAACCACCGCGCCGCCGATGACCGTCCATACGGCGGCGGCCCCGGTATGGTGATGCTGGCGGAGCCGCTGCAACAGGCGATAGCCGCAGCGCGGCAAAACCAGGCGCAGGCCGGTGTTAAAAAGAGTTGTGTCATTCATCTGTCACCCCAAGGGCGGCCACTCACCCACGAAGTCGTGAAGGAATTGCTGGCGCGTGACGAAGGGTTGATTCTGCTGGCGGGACGCTATGAAGGCGTGGATGAGCGGCTGTTAAGAAATTACGTGGATGAAGAGCTTTCCATTGGCGATTATGTTTTGTCCGGTGGCGAGTTGGCAGCGATGGTGGTGATAGATAGTCTGGTGCGGCAGTTGCCCGGGGTGTTGGGTGATGCCGAGTCGGCGCAGCAGGATTCGTTTGTGAATGGGCTGCTGGATTGTCCGCATTACACGCGGCCAGAGGTTTTTCAAGGCGAGGGGGTTCCGGAAGTGTTGCTTTCCGGTCACCACGCCGAGATAGAAAAGTGGCGGTTGAAACAGGCGCTGGGACGCACCTGGCAACGCCGCCCAGATTTGCTGGCACTACGCCAGTTAACAAAAGAGGAAGCTCGGCTACTGGCAGAGTACCAGCAGGAACAAGCATCCGCACAACAAGAGGAAACAAAATGAATCTGATCGCAATACTTGAGCAAGAAGAAATCGCCCGTTTGGGCAAGGTGATCCCGAATTTCGCCCCCGGCGATATCGTGGTCGTCAATGTGAACGTCGTCGAAGGCGAGCGCAAGCGTACCCAGGCTTTCGAGGGCGTGGTGATTGCCAAGCGCAATGCCGGACTGAATTCGTCTTTCATCGTGCGCAAGGTTTCCGCCGGCGAAGGCGTGGAGCGTACCTTCCAGACCCATTCCCCCAGCATCGCCAGCATCGAATTGAAGCGTCGCGGCAACGTGCGCCGTGCCAAGCTGTACTACCTGCGCGACCGTTCCGGCAAGTCGGCACGTATTAAAGAGAAGCTGCCCGCACGCAAAGTCAGCAAAGAGGCTGCGGCCATTTAAGATTGCGCGTAGGCAGGTTGTAAAAAGGGGGGCTTCGGCTCCCCTTTTTCATTGATCCTAAAAACCGTAATTCAAGCCACAGAGTTCACAGAGAACACAGAGAAAGAAATGATTGTTCCCTGTTTCGCGGATTCACCCGAAAGGTGATTCGCGTTCGTGATAGCCGTTGGTTTCTCCTCTGTGATCTCTGTGATCTCTGTGGCTAACTGAGTTTTTTAGGTTGATGGATTGGGTTATGATTGCGGCATGACAGATTATCAAGCCAAGCTGGCTGTTCCCTTTGGTGTGCTCGGCATACGCTGTGCGGCGGGTGCGCTAACCGGCATTGAATTTCTTGCGCCGGGGGCAAAGCCACAGCCGCCGACAGATACATTCGCACAAACCGTGTGCGAGCAACTGCTGGCCTATTTTGACCATGCCTCATTTCGTTTCGACCTACCGCTCAAGCTGAATGGCACGGCACATCAAGCTAAAGTTTGGCAGGCAATGAGTGCTATTCCACGCGGCCAGACGCGGCATTATGGTGAGCTGGCGCAGCAGCTCAATTCCAGCCCGCGCGCGGTCGGTCAGGCCTGCGGTGCCAATCCCATTCCCGTGGTCATTCCCTGCCATCGCGTGGTGAGCAGGTCTGGCATGGGCGGCTTCATGCATCAGCGCGGGGGTGATGCGCTGGACATAAAACGCTGGTTGTTGGCGCATGAATCCGCCACTCCCTCTCCCTTGCAGGGAGAGGGTTGGGGTGAGGGTAGAAGCGCGGAATCCCCCTCCAACAAGGGGCGAGGGGAGCCAAAGTGAACAACGCCGAACTGCTCGACGAATTCTGCGACAACCTGTGGCTGGAAGACGGCCTGTCACGCAACACGCTGGAAAGCTATCGGCGCGACTTGAGCAAGTTCGCTGTGTGGCTGGAAAAGCAGCGCGCCGCACCCATTCTGGAAGCCACCCATGCCGACATACAAGGATTTCTCGCGCACCTCGTGAACGAGCAGAAAGCCAAAGCCACCAGCACCGGCCGCGCCATCTCCAGCCTCAAGCGCCTGTTCCGATATCTGTTGCGGCAGAACAAAGTAAGCACTGATCCCACCCTGCAAATCGCCACGCCCAAGCTGCCACGCAATCTGCCCAAGACCCTCACCGAACAAGATGTCGAACAACTGCTCAACGCGCCGGATGTTCAAACCCCATTAGGCTTGCGCGACCGCACCATGTTCGAAGTGCTATACGCCACCGGCCTGCGCGTGTCCGAGCTGGTGACCTTGCGCATCATGCAGGTGAGCATGGACATGGGCGTGGTGCGCGTGATGGGCAAGGGCAGCAAGGAACGCTTGGTGCCGTTGGGTGAGGAAGCGCTGGACTGGCTGCGCCGCTATCAGGCAGATGGTCGCGGCGCGTTACTGGGCAAGCAGATGAGCGACGCGCTTTTCGTCACCGCACGCGGAGAAGGCATGACGCGCCAGATGTTCTGGTATCTGATCAAGAAGCACGCCCGGCATGGCGGACTAAATAAATCGCTTTCTCCGCACACGCTGCGGCATGCTTTCGCCACCCACCTGTTAAATCACGGCGCGGACTTGCGCGTGGTGCAGATGTTATTGGGTCATGCTGATATTTCGACGACGCAGATTTACACGCACGTGGCGCGGGAACGCTTGAAGCAACTTCATGCGCAGCATCATCCGAGGGGGTAACTGATGCTATCAAAAGGACGCTTGACTATATCGCATATTGCGATATGATGCACCATGCACGTCATCTCACGTAAATTGTTGGTTGATTTCTGGCTGAAACATTCTTCGGCTCAAAGACCAATGGAGGCTTGGCATAAAACGGTTGAGCGCGCATCGTGGGGCACTTTCGCTGATATTCGCAACACGTTCAATTCAGCGGATAAGGCGGGCGAGTTTGTTGTGTTTGATGTGGGCGCGGGATACCGGATCATTGCGGTGGTTCATTTCAACCGCAACAAGGTTTTCCTCCGGCATGTGTACGCCCATGCGGAATACGACGACTGGAACGAGCAGCAACGGAAAAGGAGCAGGAAATGAAACTTGCAGAAGACGAAAAACATTTGTCCGGGCACCCGATTGACACCAACGCTATCGCCCCCATCTGGGACGACCTCCAGCAACGCCTCGGTCTGTCGCCCATCCACAGCAAGGCACAATACAACCGTATGGTGCAATTGATGAACAGCCTGGTGGATGAAGTGGGCAGCAATGAAAAGCACCCGCTGGCCGACCTGCTGGAAATCGTCGGCGACATCATCGCCGTTTATGAAGACCGGCACTATCCCATTGCTGACGCAGAGCCACGAGAAGTGTTGCGGCTGTTGATGGAGCAAAACAGCTTGCAGCAAAAGGACTTGGCCACCGAGTTGGGCAGCCAGTCGGTCGTCAGCGAAATTCTCAGCGGCAAACGCGCCATCAACGCGCGCCAAGCCAAGGCGCTGGCAGCGCGGTTTGCGGTTTCGCCGGGCGCGTTTCTCTAAGTTTTCGCCACCAACGCGTGGATTGCACTGGCAGCTTTACCCAAGGAGGCGAGACGGGAGAGGCTGGAAAGTTTTGTACGCTGTTTGACAAAATTGCCCACCATAGGCTGAAACTTCAAAAAGTAATTTCAGGTTTTGTGCGGTGCAATGTCCGTAGGTTATTGTGTCTTAAGCGAACTGTGTTAGGTATCAGCGCCAACTGCGGTACGATTGACGAGCATGCGCCAATGTTGATACTCAAAATCATCTTCGCTCAGTTCGCTTGGTATTCTAGCTTTATATTGGTACATGCGGATCGGTTCGATATCGTAAATAGGTTGAGGTGGCCCCTCTTGTGTTTGAATAAATGGCCCAAGCAGAAAAGATTTTCCAACTGGGTGATTATCCACAAATGTACCTAGCGCGTACCCATGTGCGGTGCTAAATCCCTTACAGATAACCATTGTCATTACGATTCCAAAATGTTCCTTCCCATATTTCTTTAGCTTGTTTTCATTCTCCACCTTTTTGTGCATTGATTTGATGCTAGCTTTGTCGAAGCTTGGGTAGAGATACACATAGTACATATCCTCATCAGTTATGAACGAAATACAAATGTTGCCATCTTTGTTATCTGAGTCACCGTGATTCCATGCGCGAAGCAACTCAAAAAACTTTCTTGCATACTGTTCTTCGGTAAAAACCAAGCCTATTATTCGTTTACTATTTTGGTCGGTCGGGTGGCCATGTGATACAAATGCATTTGCCACCCATTTATCTGGATCGTATTCAAAATCTGGCATAGCTTGAACATACATGCTTGTGTAGTAAAACAGCGTCCGTTCCAAGAAAGCATCGAACACTACCAAGCCCACACTAAGAGACAAGCTGTAATGCCAACCGAGAGTAATTACGCTAGTAATAATCCCTATAGTCGTTAAGGCTCTAAGAGCCCATCGGACTAATTTTTCTCTCTTTTCGTGAAGAAAAAGTCGTGGAAGATGGTTCTCAAAGCGCAACCAATGCATGTCTTTTTTGTATTTTCCCATCTTGTGATTCGATGCCTAAAGTTAATTAGTCGTCCAAAAATGCCGTTTCACAAAACAACGTTACTTAACCTGCCCCCGCTCAATACTGATCCCCACCATCTTGCAATTCCGTATCGCTTGCAGTTTGGCGACGCTGACCTTGACCCATGGTGCGTTGAAGTCCTTGAGGATGATTTGTGCGATGTGTTCGGCCAGGGTTTCCAGCAGCGAGAAATGCCCTTCACTCAACACAGTTTGGATGTGTTGCGCGATTTGCGCGTAATTCAGCGCGTCGGCGATGTCGTCGCTGTGGCAGGCGCGGCTATTCGGCAGGGCAATTTCCAGATCGAGTTGCAGAATTTGCGGCACGCGCTTTTCCCATTCGTACACGCCGATGAGCGTTTCGACTTTGAGTTCTCGCAGAAAAATGATGTCCATATTGCGTTGCCTCAAGATAAAAGGTTACCGAAGTAGTGATCGTTTCCTCAAGTTCGGTGGTTACCGAAGAAGTTTGAAGATAGCTCTCAGTTTACGCTGAATCTGCTTCTGAATCAGGAAGGGATTGAGCGATTTCATTTGTGACGATAGGGCGCCTCTATAAATTCAAAATCCTAAGCGAGACAAGGCGCGAAAGAAAGTCCGCGCAACCCATATATTTTGATATGTAAGCGTTAAAATTTCTTGAGCAACGCAGTATCGCGTCGGAGTTTGGATTTTTAGAGATGTCCGATAGTTTCTCCCTGGCGTCTTGCGGTATGTCGGGATGGACGAGCACACGTTGTGCGGGCGTGATTGGCTTGAGCAGGCGATCAATGGTTGCCGCCGAGATTGAGCCCAGCATTGAGAGGGTATCCGCCGACAAATGATTCGAATGGTTTGACAGGAGGTGGCTATCTGGCATAGAATTCGCGCCCTTCGAGATTTATTCAATATTTTTGTTTTAGGATGTGCCATGAAAACATTTTCCGCTAAGCCGCACGAAGTCCAGCACGACTGGTATCTGGTGGATGCTGCCGACAAAATTCTGGGTCGTTTGGCCAGCCAGATCGCGGCTCGCCTGCGCGGCAAGCACAAGGCGATTTATACCCCGCACGTGGATACCGGCGATTTTATCGTTGTGGTCAACGCTAAAAAGCTGGTGGTAACCGGCAACAAGACGGAAGCCAAGCTGTATCACCGCCACACGACTTATCCCGGCGGTCTATACACCACCAATTTTGCCAAGTTGCAGGAGCGTCACCCTGATCGCGTGCTGCAAAAGGCGGTCAAAGGCATGTTGCCGAAAGGTCCGCTGGGCTATGCCATGCTGCGCAAGCTGAAGATTTACGGCGGTGCGGAACATCCGCATGTAGCACAGCAACCCAAACCCATTGATTTATTGAAAGCGTAACCATGAGCGTGACTTATAACTATGGCACCGGCCGCCGCAAGAGCGCGGTAGCGCGTGTCTTCATCAAGCTGGGCAAGGGCGACATCGTGGTGAATGACAAGCCGCTGGATGTGTTTTTTTCGCGTGAGACGGGTCGCATGGTGGTGCGTCAGCCGCTGCAGCTGACCGACACCCTCAACAAGTTCGATATCATGGTAAACGTGTTCGGCGGCGGTGAGTCTGGCCAGGCGGGTGCAGTGCGTCACGGCATCACGCGCGCGCTGATAGATTTTGATGCGGCATTGAAGCCTGTGCTGAGCAAAGCGGGATTGGTGACGCGCGATGCGCGCGAAGTGGAACGGAAAAAAGTCGGCCTGCGCAAGGCGCGCCGCCGCAAGCAGTTCTCCAAGCGTTAAGCTTGCGAACAGCACTTGGAACAACCGCCTTCGGGCGGTTTTTTCATTTTCGATGTATCATTCGGACGTAGTTTAAGACAAAGCAGGAGCAATTCGTGATCAAGGTTGGTATCGTCGGGGGCACAGGATATACCGGTGTGGAGCTGCTGCGTCTGTTGGCGCAGCATCCGCAGGTAGAGTTGCGCGCCATTACTTCGCGTACCGACGCGGGCACGCCGGTCAGTCAGATGTTTGCCAGTTTGCGCGGGTATGTGGATTTGCATTTTGCCCACCCGGATGAAGCCCATCTGGATCAGTGTGATCTGGTGTTCTTTGCCACACCCAATGGCATTGCCATGCAGCAAGCGCGCGCCTTGCTCGATGCGGGCGTGCGGGTGATTGATCTGGCCGCAGATTTTCGTATTCAGGACATAGCCGAGTGGGAAAAATGGTATGGCATGCGTCACGCTTGCCCCGAACTGGTTGCGGACGCGGTGTATGGGCTGCCCGAAGTTAACCGGGAGCAGATCAAGCAGGCTCGGCTGGTAGCCAATCCCGGTTGTTATCCGACGGCAGTGCAGCTCGGTTTTATTCCGCTGCTGGAGGCCGGACTGGTGGATTGCGGCAGCTTGATTGCCGATGCAAAATCCGGGGTATCCGGTGCCGGGCGCAAAGCAGAGATTGGTTTTTTGTTTCCCGAAGCGGCGGACAATTTCAAGGCATATGGCGTGGCCGGGCATCGCCATTTGCCGGAAATCAGCCAGGGGCTGGCGTGGGCGGCGCAGGGCGAAGTGGGCTTGACCTTCGTGCCCCACCTTACGCCGATGATACGCGGTATTCATGCGACGTTGTACGCGCGCCTGAAGGGCGATGCCGACCTGCAGGCGCTGTATGAGCAGCGTTACCGCAATGAGCCGTTCGTGGATGTGATGCCTGGCGGCAGCCATCCAGAAACGCGCTCAGTGCGCGGCGCAAACATTTGCCGTATCGCGGTGCACCGCCCGCAGCAGGGCAATACCGTGGTCGTGCTGGCTGTGATTGACAATCTGGTCAAGGGCGCAGCCGGCCAGGCGGTGCAAAACATGAACATCATGTTTGGGCTGCCTGAAACCACGGCGCTGACCGGCTTGCCTTTGCTGCCTTAACCATGCGCCATCACTTGATACGCCACTTAAAACGGAAATTCAGCATTTCCGCGCCCACTTTAACGGTGCGGCCTCATGTGCCGTGGTATGTGCGATGGGCAATTGCCTTGCCTTTCATATTTGCGGCCAGCGGACTGGTTTGGTGGGCTTACGACTCCGGCCTGGAGTTCGCTGGCTTTCATCGCGCACAGGCTGAGGGGGATTTAGCCGGGTTGCGCGACCGGGTTGCGACCCTAGTAAGCGAAAATGCACAGTTGGCCAGCCAAGTGGCATCCTATGAACGGCAAGCGCAGATTGAACGTGCCGCCAACCTGGAAACGGCCAGGCAGTTGCAGGGGGTGAACGAAGAAAATACTCGCCTCAAGGAAGATTTGACGCTGTTCCAGAACCTGACCGTGTCCGGCACGCGCGAGGGGGAGTTGTCCATCCAGCACTTTAAAATCGAGCGTGATACCCTGCCCGGTGAATATCGCTACCGCTTGCTGCTGGTGCAGGGCGGGCAGCAGCGGGCCAAGCCTTTTCAGGGTAATCTGCAATTACTGGTTAATGTGCTGCGCAACGGCGAGCGGTCGGTGGTGGTATTCCCGCACGAAAGCACAGCGCCGGAGGATGCGACATATCAGCTCAATTTCAAGTACTATCTGCGTATCCAGCGCAGCTTCCAGTTGCCGGAGGATGTGTCGGTCGAAAGTATTGAAGTGCGGGTTTTTGAGCGCGGTTCGAGCGAACCAAAAAATAAACAGCGCGTCAGTCTTTCTTAGTTGAAGAGGAAAAATCATGTTCAATAAACGTCACAGCAAGCCGCAAGGTCGCATTGATTCGTTGATTGGGGCGGCAGTCAAAATAGAGGGCAACCTGACTTTCAGCGGCGGGCTGCGTGTGGATGGCGAAATTACCGGTAATGTCATTGCCGTGCCGGGCGAGTCCAGCACACTGGTGCTGAGCGAGCACGGGCGCATCAACGGCGAAATCAGCGTAACTCACCTGGTGATAAACGGTGTGGTGACTGGCTCAGTGAGCGCATCTGAATACATGGAACTGCAAAGTAAATCTAGGATCATAGGCGATATTCATTACAAAACGCTGGAAATTCAGTTAGGTGCGATAGTCGAAGGCACGCTCATCCATTTGGCAGATGCGGCAACGGCTAACAAGGTGGTGGCATTTAAGTTAAGTAGCGCAGAATAAGCAGTCAACCCACTTCGGAGATAATCATGAATACAGTAGCTGACATGTCAGCAGTTGAAATGCAAGACCCGATTCTGTTTACCGACAGTGCGGCCAACAAGGTCAGGCTGCTGATTGAGGAAGAGGGCAACGCCGACTTGAAGCTGCGCGTGTTCGTCAGTGGGGGTGGCTGTTCCGGCTTCCAGTACGGTTTTACTTTTGACGAAATAAGCAATGAAGATGACACCGTGCTGATCAAGAATGGCGTGCAATTATTGATTGATCCGATGAGCTTCCAGTATCTGGTTGGCGCTGAAATTGATTATCAGGAAGGATTGGAAGGATCGCAGTTTGTGATAAAAAATCCAGGCGCTACTTCTACCTGCGGTTGCGGCTCGTCTTTTTCGGTTTAGCCGAGCGTTCTATTAGTTACCAAGCGAGGGGGCGTAAGCCCTCTTTTCTTTTATGCCGCATAAATTGCGCCGAGTATGCAGGGATGGTGCGCGCCTGTGACGGCAGGCAGGTTGGCGCTATGGCCGCACATGGTTTGTTGGGCCAGCCAGGCAAAGGCGATGGCTTCCAGCCAATCGGCTCCCATGCCCAGCGTATCGGTAGTCAGGATGCGGCAATCCGGCAAAGATGCGCGCAAGCGCTGCACCAAAGCCAGGTTATGCGCGCCACCGCCGCACAAATATATCTCTTGCGCGCCTGCACAGTAGCCATGAATCGCGTCAACAATCGCATGGCCGGTGAGCGCGAGCAGCGTGGCTTGCACATCGGCGGGCGCTTCGTTGCCATGCAGTTTGTTATTCAGCCAAGCCTGATTAAACAAGTCGCGACCGCTGCTTTTCGGTGGTTCGGCGCGCAAATACGGTTCATCCAGAAACGCCTGCAACAATGTCCGAATGACCTGGCCGCTGGCGGCCCAAGCACCTTCCCGGTCATAAGGCTCGCCGCAATGCCGGGCAATCCAAGCGTCCATCAATAAGTTGCCCGGCCCACAGTCGAAGCCGGTGGTGGGGCGGCCGGGTGGCAGGTCAGTCAGGTTGCTGATGCCGCCGATGTTGACGATGACGCGGTGAATGCCCGGATGGCGCAATACCTGATCGTGAAAGGCAGGAACCAACGGGGCGCCCTGCCCTCCTGCGGCAATATCGCGGCTGCGGAAATCGCTCACCACAGCAATGCCGCTCAATTCGGCCAGCAGCGCGGCATTGCCTAATTGCAGGGTGTAGCCCTGGTCGGGACGATGGCGTATGGTCTGGCCGTGGCAGCCAATGGCGCGCACTTGATCGGGGGTTACGTTGGCTGTTTGCAACAACGCCAGCGTGGCTGATGCATACTCGCGCGCCAGTTCATTGCTGATCATTTGCGCCTGATGCAATTCGTTGCTGGACGGCTGGTGCAATAGCAACAGCGCATTTTTTAGAGTCTGTTGATAAGGTTGATAGTGGGTGGCGATCAGCCTGGGCTGGCTGGTGGAGAGATCAACCAGCACGGCATCAATGCCGTCCAGGCTGGTGCCGGACATGATGCCTGTATAAATACCTGGGTTATTCAGCACACACTATGCCCGTTTGGCATGCGGTCAATCAGTCAAGCTTGGCCAGGTTGACGTCGCGCAACAATCCCAGGCGCGCAATCAGGCCGCTGGTGGCTTCCTGAAAAGCGGCCAACTGCACTTTGACTATCGGGGCGGCATCCGGCAGGGCGACACGTAACGGGTCACGCTGCTGGCCGTTAATCTTGAACTCATAGTGCAGATGTGGACCGCTGGCCAAGCCGGTTTTGCCGACATAGCCGATAATCTCGCCTTGGGCAAGGCGCTGGCCGCGGCGCAAACCACTGGCGAAACGGGACAGGTGGCCATACACGGTAGTATAGCGGCCTTGGTGATTCACCATAACCACGTTGCCATAACCTCCTTGCTTGCCGACAAAAGACACTATGCCATCAGCCGTCACCTTGACCTTGGTGCCGGTGGCTGCGGCATAATCCACGCCTTTGTGCGCACGCCAGGTGCCCAGCACCGGATGAAATCGTGACAGACTGAAACCGGAGCTGACACGCGAAAACTCCAGGGGGGAGCGCAAGAATGCCTTGCGTACGCTCTTGCCATCCGGTGTGTAATAGTCACTGTGGTTGCTGTCGGACTGGTAATGCACTACTTGGAATGTTTCCCCCTGATTAATAAACTCGGCAGCCTGGATACGTCCGGTACGAACCGGTTCGCCGTTGCTGTAGGTCATTTCATAGATAACGGTGAATTTGTCGCCTTTGCGCAAGTCGCGATGAAAGTCAATGTCGCCACCAAAAATTTCTACCATCTGGTTAGCTGCAGCGTCCGGCAGGCCAGCCTGATCCGTAGCCGCAAACAGAGTGCTGGTAATCTCACCGGTGCGTACAAACAAACGTTGCTCCAACTGGGCTGACATTGCGCGGGTATTAAAACCGTCGGGGCCTTTCTCAATGACCATCTGGTCGCCGCTGTTGCTCAGGAAGCGCAGCACCAGCAGGCCACCGTCCGAGTCGGTCTCGGCCTGCACTGCCTTGCCCACGCGCAGCTGGTGCAGGGAGGCTGCAGCCGGATTTCTACCAAGATACTCTGCGGCAGCCTTATCTTCCACGTTCATGCGGCGAAGAAGTTCGGCAACCGTATCGCCACGCTGGACGTGTACATTGCGCCAGAAAGTTGCGGTGTTGGCATTAGCGGGGGCGCTGCCCGTATCCTGAGTATCAAGAGACAGAGTGATTTCTTGCACCACCGTTTTCAGGTTGACCGAGGAATAATCAGTCTGCGGAGATGATATTCCGAACGCAGTGACGACGCCAAGCAAGGGCAGGCTGGACAAGGCAACGAACCAGCGCAGCTTTAATTTGCGTGCTTGGGTCAGGGTATTTTGAGTTAACATTTGCGCCTCCCGGCTGCCGCGTTCTTTAATTATTGCAAACGCAGTTTTGTTCAAATTGAGCGCCACTCTACCAGAAAGGGGTCGTCATTCAAAACCCATTCAGCCAGATGCTGGCGAAAGGACGAACGGTGGTATATTGCCGACCAATGGTTAAAGCGCGAGCATGGGCGGTAATTCGCATCAAATTTTGGTCACAATAATTTACGGGAAGCATGTCAGATATGACACAGCAAGACACACTGGATTTGATTAAGCGGGGCTGCGACGAACTGCTGCTGGAAGCAGAATTGAAACAAAAGCTGGCCTTGGGTCGCCCGCTACGCATCAAGGCCGGGTTCGATCCCACCGCGCCGGATCTGCATTTGGGACATACCGTATTGCTCAACAAACTGCGCCAGTTACAGGAGCTGGGACACCATGCGCTGTTTCTGATCGGCGATTTCACCGGCATGATAGGCGATCCATCTGGCAAGAACACAACCCGTCCGCCGCTGTCGCGCGAGCAAGTTCTGGAAAATGCGCAAAGCTACCGCGAGCAGGTGTTCAAGGTATTGGATCCCGATAAAACTGAAATTGTGTTCAATTCCACCTGGATGGACAAATTCAACGCAGCGGATTTGATCAAGCTGGCGGCCACGCACACCGTAGCGCGCATGCTGGAGCGCGACGACTTTGGCAAGCGTTACAAAAGCAATCAGCCGATTGCCATCCATGAATTCATTTATCCGCTGGTGCAAGGCTACGATTCAGTAGCGCTCAAAGCCGACATGGAATTGGGCGGCACCGATCAAAAATTCAATTTATTAATGGGGCGCGAGTTGCAAAAGCATTACGGTCAAGCGGCACAGTGCGTGCTCACCATGCCGTTGCTGATAGGGCTGGATGGCGTAAACAAAATGTCCAAATCGCTCGGCAACTATATCGGCATCACCGAGCCGCCCCAGGAAATATTCGGCAAGCTGATGTCGGTTTCAGACGACCTGATGTGGCGTTATCTCGAGCTGCTGTCATTTGAGTCCATGAACACCCTCACCAAATGGCGCGCCGAGGTTGAACAAGGGCGCAATCCGCGCGACATTAAAGTATTGCTGGCACAAGAAATGGTCGCACGCTTCCATGACCGGACTGCCGCCGAACGGGCGCTGGCGGAATTCGAGGCGCGCTTCAGGCAAGGCGCACTACCGGAGGACATGCCGGAAATAAGCGTTGCGTCATCCGGCGGCATGATCGGTATTGCCCAATTGCTGAAGCAGGCTGGGCTGGTGGAAAGCACCTCGGACGCTTTGCGCATGATTACTCAGGGCGCGGTCAAACTTGATGGCGAACGGGTAAGTGACAAGGCCTTGCTGCTCAAGGCCGGTACTGAGGTAGTCGCACAGGTTGGCAAGCGCAAATTCGGGCGTGTGACGGTGGGCTAGTTTGTATTGCTTATTGCCATTCAGTCGATGCCTGCTTTTCCGCTTTATGTGCGACAGCGTACATACGACATTCTAGGTGCGAGGGATAATTTTCGCTACGGATATGCTTGCGAAGGCTGGTGCACTGTAGATATCCGGGT
The DNA here is from genome assembly GCA_009885195.1 of Gallionellaceae bacterium. Taxonomy (GTDB): domain Bacteria; phylum Pseudomonadota; class Gammaproteobacteria; order Burkholderiales; family Gallionellaceae; genus Nitrotoga. The sequence continues at coordinate 999 of VFLG01000035.1, read as the reverse complement.
CGATCGATCCTGCTCTTCGCGGGAGCCAACTCATCGCCGACAGAGAAAATGACCCCGGAGCAAACATGACGTTACCAGAGACAGTACCACCCCGGTGGGCGGCTACGGAAGGGCTTCCGTTCCCCCTAGGTTGTACCAAGATAGAAGCCCCGACCAGGATAGAAGAAGGGGGCGCCTACAACTTCGCGCTTTACTCGAAGCATGCGGAGAGTGTCACGTTGTTGCTTTACACCGAGCGCGACATCGTCAATCCGGTATTCGAATATCCGTTCGATTACCTCAAGAACAAAACGGGCAGGATCTGGCATTGCCGCATCCCGTTGGTATCGATGCGGGGCGCGTCCTACTATGCGTACCGTGTCGATGGGCCCAAGCCCAATGGCCGGTTCGAATGGCACGGGTTCGATCGCAACAAAATCCTGCTCGACCCCTATGCAAAGTCGGTGCTGTTTCCCCCGGCTTTCGACCGGCTCGCCGCCGCCCGGCCTGGTTCGAACGCGGGCAAGGCGCCCCTCGGTGTCCTTAACGGAGACAGCGAGTGCTTCGACTGGCAAGGCGATCATCGCCCCCGGCACGAGGCGGATACCGTCATCTACGAGCTGCACGTCGGAGGATTTACCAAGAATGCCAACTCCGGAGTCAGGGACGAAGCACGCGGCACGTTTGCGGGCGTGGTCGAGAAAATCCCGTACTTGAAGGATCTCGGCATCACCGTGGTGGAGTTGATGCCGGTGTTCCAGTACGACCCCTCCGACGGCAACTATTGGGGCTACATGCCGCTGAACTTCTTCTCCCCCCACTATGGCTATCTCAGCGACCACACGGTCAAGGCGCAACACAACGAGTTTCGCGCAATGATCAAGGCGCTGCACCAGGCGGATATCGAGGTGGTTCTCGACGTTGTCTACAATCACACCGGCGAGGGCGATCACACCGGCCCGGTCTATAGCTACAAGGGGATCGACAACAGCACCTACTATCTGATGGCGGACCGGCCGG
>VFLG01000004.1 GCA_009885195.1 Gallionellaceae bacterium | reverse complement strand
TACATCGCGTTCGCGAACCTGGACGGCTTCCGCCGCTATCTGGGCATCGCGCCGCCCAACCTGCTTGCCATGATCGCGCTGTTCGGGCTGATCCACGGCTTCGGACTTTCGACCCAGCTGCAGAAACTGCCGCTTAGCGAAACCGACTTGCTGATGAACATTATCTCGTTCAACATCGGCGTCGAACTGGGCCAGGTGCTGGCGCTGTCGGTCATGCTGGCACTGCTCGCGGGCTGGCGGAAAACGAAATCGTTCCTGTCCTTCAGCCGCGTGTCGAACGTCGGCCTGATCTTCGCGGGCACGCTGTTGTTTCTGATGCAGATGCACGGTTACTCGCACCAAAGCAGCCCGGACGAATTTGGCTTTAGCGCCGATAATCACCTGCACGAGCATATCAAGCTGGATGCAGAACGCGCCGCCGCGCTTCGTTCCGAAGCGATTCACGATTCCATTGATTGACCAACCCAAAGGAGAAACAGAGTATGCGTAAGATAATGATCGCTGTAACGTTGTGTACCCTCAGCCTGGTGACCGCCCCCGCTTTTGCCGGTTCCGGCCACGAGCATTCCCATTCCCAAGGGCCGATTTCAGAGGAGGTGGCCAAACAAGAGGCGACCAAACAAGTCACCGATCTGGTGTCGAAAGGAAAAGTCGACAAGAGTTGGAGCGGGATCAAACCGGCGAAGGCCTACCAGAAGACGTTCAAGAAGGGACCGGAGTGGGTAGTGGAATTCGCAAACAGCGCGGCGTCGGATAAGGCCAAGCAGACGCTCTATCTGTTCTATACCCTGGACGGCCACTATATGGCCGCGAATTTTACCGGCAAGTAAGCGCCGCACTTTACAGAGATTGCCAGTGGCATCGCCTTGTGTTGCGCCAGAGCGAGGGGCGGTGCAAGCTGGTCGTTCTTGCGCGTCACGCTGCTCACCCTTGGACATGACTGCTTGGGGCTTACAGTGTCTGCCCATCCCTTGTTGCTATGCCGCAGTGTGGTAAAGTATGACACTATTTTAAACCTACATTAATTTAGAAATATTATGATTTTGGTCACGGGAGGAGCCGGTTTTATCGGCTCAAATTTTGTGCTGGATTGGCTTGCTCGAGATAGCGAAGCCATCGTCAATCTCGACCTTTTGACCTATGCCGGCAACCTGCACAATCTGCAGGCGCTGGAAGGTGACTCGCGCCATATCTTTGTGCGCGGCGACATTGGCGATGCAGACTTGGTCACTCGTCTGCTCGCCCAGCATCAGCCGCGAGCCGTCATCAACTTTGCCGCTGAATCCCACGTCGATCGTTCCATTCACGGGCCAGAAGAATTTATTCAGACCAACATCGTTGGCACTTTCCATCTACTGGAGTCGGTGCGCGCCTACTGGAACGCGCTGCCGCAAGCCGGCCAGGCCGATTTTCGTTTCCTGCACGTTTCTACTGACGAAGTTTATGGCTCGTTGAATAAAGACGAACCTGCCTTTAAAGAGACGCATTGCTACCAGCCCAATAGCCCGTATTCGGCTTCCAAAGCGGCTTCGGATCACCTGGTGCGAGCTTATCACCACACCTACGGGCTGCCGGTGCTGACCACGAATTGCTCAAATAATTACGGGCCCTACCACTTCCCTGAAAAACTGATTCCTCTGGTCATTCACAACGCGCTGGCTGGCAAGACGCTGCCGATTTATGGTGACGGCCAGCAAATCCGCGACTGGCTGTATGTGGCCGATCATTGCAGCGCTATCCGGCGTGTGCTGGAGTCTGGGCGATTGGGAGAGACCTACAATATCGGTGGCTGGAATGAGAAGGCCAACCTGGAAGTGGTCAATACGCTGTGCGCTATGCTGGATGAACTGCAACCCAGGGCCGATGGCAAAAGTTATGCGGAGCAGATTACTTTCGTCAAGGATAGACCGGGCCATGATCGCCGCTACGCCATTGATGCCGGCAAGATCGAAAAAGAGTTGGGCTGGAAACCCGCCGAAACCTTTGCTACCGGCATCAGAAAAACCGTGCGCTGGTATCTCGATAACCAGCAATGGGCGCAGGACGTCACCAGCGGCGCTTATCGCGACTGGGTACAACGGCAGTACGTCGCATGAAAATTCTACTGTTCGGAAAAGACGGTCAGGTCGGTTGGGAATTGCAGCGTGCGCTTGCGCCATTGGGTGAGTTGATTGCTTTGGGGGAGCAGCAGGCGGATTTCGAAAATATCGAGCACATTCGCCAGTTGGTGCGCCAGATTCAGCCCGATGTGATCGTGAATGCGGCTGCCTACACCGCGGTCGATAAAGCGGAATCCGCGCCGGAAAAAGCACGGCGGATCAATGCCGAGGCGGTAGGCGTATTGGGTGCAGAAGCGCATCGCTTGAATGCCTGGCTGGTGCATTACTCGACCGACTATGTTTATGATGGCGCAAAAACTTCCCCCTATGAAGAAAGTGATCCGCCCCGCCCCTTGTCGGTGTACGGAAAAACCAAGCTGGAAGGCGACCAGCTCATAGTCAAGTCTGGAGCAAAACATCTGATCTTCCGCACCAGCTGGGTCTATGCGGCACGCGGCGGCAACTTCGCCAAAACCATGCTGCGGTTGGCCAAGGAACGGGATGAGTTGAAGGTCATCGCTGATCAGCATGGCGCGCCAACCAGCGCCGAACTGATTGCGGACGTCACGGCTCTGGCCTTGTATCGCATCGGCCAGACGAAAGATTCCGCCACCAAATTTTCGGGAACATATAATCTGGTGGCGAGTGGTTTTACTACCTGGCATGGTTACGCGCAGCATGTGCTGGAATTGGCGCAGGCCCAAGGCATCAAGCTAAAAGTTCTACCGGCAGCCGTGGTTCCCATTGCAAGCGAAGCTTATCCACTGCCTGCCGTGCGGCCAAAAAATTCACGAATGAACACAACAACACTGAGCAACACCTTCAACCTCCATCTGCCACACTGGCACTATCACGTGCAACGTTTGGTGGATGAATTAATAATGCAAGGGACACTATGAAACGTAAAGGCATCATACTCGCCGGCGGCAGCGGCACTCGGCTCTACCCGGCAACTCTGGCAGTGTCCAAGCAACTGCTGCCGGTGTTCGACAAACCGATGATCTATTATCCCCTCAGCACCCTGATGCTGGCCGGTATCCGCGATGTCCTGATTATTTCCACGCCGCAGGATACGCCGCGCTTCGAGCAGCTGTTGGGCAGCGGCGAACAATGGGGAATGAATTTTTCATATGCCGTGCAGCCTTCACCAGACGGTTTGGCGCAAGCTTTTCTGATCGGGGAATCATTCATCGGCAATAACCCGTCGGCCCTGGTGCTGGGAGACAACATTTTTCATGGCCACGATTTTCATCACCTTCTGGGCAATGCCATGGACCGGGAGCAAGGCGCGAGTGTCTTTGCTTACCACGTGCATGATCCGGAACGTTATGGCGTGGTTGAATTCGATGGCCAAGGCCGCGCCATCAGCCTGGAAGAAAAACCTGCAACACCTAAATCCAGCTATGCCGTGACCGGTCTGTACTTCTACGACCGGCAGGTGGTCGATATTGCCAAAAGCCTCAAACCATCCCCCAGGGGAGAACTGGAAATTACCGACCTTAACCGGCTCTATCTGCAACAAGGGAAACTCTCGGTGGAAATAATGGGGCGTGGCTACGCCTGGCTGGATACCGGCACCCACGAATCGCTGCTCGATGCCAGCCAATTCATCGCGACCCTGGAGAAGCGCCAGGGCCTCAAGGTGGCATGCCCGGAAGAGATCGCCTTCCGCCATAAATGGATAGACAGCGCGCAACTGGAAAAACTGGCGCAGCCGCTGGGCAAGAATAGCTATGGCCAATATTTGCAGCGGCTACTCAAGGAAACGGTATTCTGATGAAAGCCATACCCTGCGCCATTCCCGACGTTATCCTGTTCGAGCCCCGCGTGTTCGGAGATGATCGAGGTTTCTTCTTTGAGAGCTACAACCAGCGCCAGTTCGAAGCAGCCATCGGCAGGCCAGTTACCTTTGTGCAAGACAATCACTCCCGTTCTGTCAGAAATGTACTGCGCGGCCTGCACTACCAAATCAAACAACCGCAGGGGAAATTGGTGCGCGTAATTATGGGTGAGGCTTTTGATGTGGCGGTTGATATCCGCAAATCCTCACCGACCTTTGGGAAATGGGTAGGTGAAATATTGAGTGCAGAAAACAAAAAACAGATGTGGATACCCGAGGGCTTTGCCCATGGTTTTGTTGTGCTGTCCGAGCATGCCGAGTTTATTTACAAAACAACAGATTATTGGGCGCCCGAGCACGAGCGCTGCATTGCCTGGGATGATAAGGCTCTGGCCATAGACTGGCACATTAGCGGCAAGCCTTTGCTTTCTGCAAAAGATGCGCAAGGAATGGCACTCAATGCAGCAGAGGTCTACGACTAGTTTATTGTTTCGCCGCCCGACAGCGGATGTTCACCAAGTAGCACTCCCGACACATAGCCGAACTTCGACCTGCTCCAAACCGGTCATTCAAAGGCAACTCCTCCCATGCATTTTCCCCTTGAGGGCAACAAGAATCCCCAGCGACCATTCCTTTCCGGTCTGATTGACATATGCTGGCGCAGCCTGTACCTGAGTTCGAGTTCGATCAGCGTATCGCTTGGTGACGAGCAGTTTTTTCTCGCCGTGGGTGCGCTTGTGTGTGTGGCTTCATGAGGGCTTTGGTTTCAGCGCGGGCTGAGGAAATTTTCGCCATTGCGTGTGTGGGTGAAGCGAAATTCTGATTCCCTGTGGGAGTTCAACAAAGAAAATTGGCGTTGACCGGAGTGCGGCGGTCATGGATACTTCGATTTGTGCGGTTGAAATTCCTGTCCTTAAAATAGGCATCACCTAAAATAATTTTGCGGAGGTAAATACCATGAACGTGGAATTAATGGTTGTTTTTTTATTGGGCGGATTGGCCGTTAACAGTTTCATCATCGCCATCAATGCCAAGGGCACCGTCCGGATAATCCTTTCCTATATTCTATCCACCACGGTGCTGATCGGGGCCCTGGTGGTCATCATCCAGTATGCAAACGAGCAAAATATCCGCGTCCAGCGCGAACGTGAGGCCCAGCTAACAGCGCAACTGGCGGAAAATCAGCGCTTGCAGGAACAGCGTTTGAAAGAGGAAGAGGCGGCTCGGCTGGCGGCTCTGGCCGAAGAGGCGGCCCGGCTGGCGGCTCTGGCCAATGCCGCCGCCAGCCAGGATAAACAGATCATGGAGGGTTTGCTGGCGATCTGTCAGAAAGGCACCCGGCAGGCGCAATCGCTTTTAGGCATTAATATTGACGAATTGGACGACTACGACGGCATGGCCAACCGGTCTTCCGGTTATGTCGGTTCGGCCGTGGCCCTGCAGAAGGAACTGGACGGGATCAAAAAGACTGTGGGAGCTTCCTTTACGGTTTCCATCAGCACCGCAGAAAAGGCGGTCCAGCAGCTGATTGCCGGCGCTTCCAACTTTAAAAAGTTTTTCCAGGTGGAAAGCGAAGACGAGCAAGAGCAAGAGCAAGTCAAGGCCAGATACGTCAGCAATCTGAAAGCCGCCATTTATTCCTTCCAGCAGACCAAAGAGCTGATGCCGGAAAAAAAATAAAGGGATTCACCCGGTATTGACATGCCGCCGATTCCTCCGAAAAAATCCGGGGTCAGATTCGAAAAAATCCGCAGAAAAATCCGAGAAATCCGGGGGCAGGTCTAGCATTGTGGCATTCCTCTTCCGCATACATCATTCCCCCCTCTGACAATTCTGCCAACCTTCGTGAAGTGTACTCCAAAATAATCGGTGAGTTGCTGGTAGAAATATCCGTCGCATGAGCCGCAACAATGGCGGCATTTCTGCCTGTCGCGCTCGCTATGCCTGTGCTAATACTACTTTGCTAGACCTACCGGGGTCAGGCTTGCGTAATTGTATTATTGGGGTAAGTCTCAATACTGATCGGTTGGACCATAACCGATCGCACTGGTATCAAGCGGTTCGATACCTCACCACGAACGGTATAAACGAACAAACAGTATTGCAAGAACTAACCGCTATTCCGCAACCCCGCCGCAATCCCGTTGATGGTTATCTGCAATGCGCGCCGCAACTTCTCGTCATTTTCACCTGCCCGGGTGCGCTCCAGCAACATCAGTTGCAAGTGGTTGAGCGGGTCGATGTAGGGCATGCGCGTGGCCAGGCTGCGGGCCATGGTTGGGTTGTCGGCCAGCAATGAGGTGCTGTCGGTAATTTGCATGAGTGCTTGGGTGGTGCGTTCCCATTCTGTTTCGATCATGCCGAAAATATTCTTGCGGATTTGTGCATCCGGCACCAGTTCGGCGTAGCGCGAGGCGATGCCCATGTCGGTCTTGGCCAGCACCATGTCCATGTTGGAAAGCAGGCCGCGGAAAAATGCCCAGTTGTCATACATGGATTGCAGTTGCTTGAGGCCGGACTCGCCCTCACGCTCCAGGAATAGGGTCACGGCACTGCCGAAGCCATACCAGCCCGGCAGGATCACGCGGCTGATGCTCCAGCTGAATACCCAGGGAATGGCGCGCAGGTCTTCAATTTTATCGGTGGCCTTGCGTGCCGAAGGGCGGCTGCCGATGTTGAGTTGGGCAATTTCGCGGATCGGCGTGGCAGAAAAAAAGTAGTCGGTGAAACCCGGCGTTTCATAGACTAGTTTGCGGTAGGCGGCAATTGCGTCCAGGCTCAGCGCTTCCATGATGCGATGAAATTCCGGCATGGTGCTGTCGTCGCCGTGGTGATGCAGCAGCGTGGCCTCCATCGTTGCGGCAATCAGAGTTTCCAGATTGCGGCGGCCAATTTCCGGATTGGAGTATTTGCTGGAGATGACCTCGCCCTGCTCGGTGATGCGAATTTGGCCGTTGACGCTGCCCGGCGGCTGCGCGCGTATCGCTTGATAACTCGGGCCGCCACCGCGACCCACAGTGCCACCCCGGCCATGGAACAGGCGCAACTCGATGCCGTGTTTTTCAAACACCCGCACCAGGTCTATTTCTGCTTTATACAGCTCCCAGTTGGCGGTGAGATAGCCGCCGTCCTTGTTGCTGTCGGAGTAACCCAGCATGACTTCCTGGGTGTTGTCGCGGCTTTTCAGCAACTGGCGATAATAGGGAAGTGAGAACAGTTGGTCCATGATTGAACCGCAGCCGCGCAAGTCATCAATAGTCTCAAACAGCGGAACGATATTGATGTGCAGCGCCGGTTCCGCGCTTGAGTCAAGCAGCCCGAACTGTTGCACCATCAGCGCCACTTCCAGCAGATCGCTTACGCCTTTGGTCATCGAAATAATGTAATTGGGCAACGCCGCGCGACCATACAATGCATGAATATCGGCTGCAGCTTGCATGATGCGCAGCTCGCTTTGTGCAGTGGCGGAGAATTTTTTTAGATCAGCGGCAAGCGGCTTGCCCTGTTGCAGCGCAATCAGCAGGGCGCTGCGCCGTGCCGTTTCATCGAGCTGGGCGTAGCCCTTGGTTCCGGCTACGGCCAGCAGCTCACCCGCTGCTTGTTCATGCACGTCGCTGTGTTGACGCATGTCCAGCGGCGCCAGATGGAAGCCGAAAACCTCTGCGGCGCGGCGCAGGTTGGCGATGCGGCCATTGGCCAGGTAATAAGCGTGGTGGTGATTGAGCGAGTTGATCAGAATGTCGATGTCGGCGATGAAAGCCTGCGCATCCGGGTAGGGCAGGGCGTTTTTGTCCACTTGGCGCAAATGTTCCACGCGATGGCTCAGTTTCTCGGCAGTCGCGACCAGACGCGAATAAATGGCAATCAGCGCGCGGCGATAAGGCTCATCATCGCGGCCGGGCGCTTTGTCCGGTGATTTGGCGGCGAATTCCTTGAGCTCATCGCTTATTTCGACAACGCGCGAGGACAAGCTCAGGCGTATGCCGAGCAAATGGGTTTCCGCCAGGTAGTATTCAAGCGCTACGGCAGAGTGGCGTCTGGCCGCATCGCGCATGACATCGTCCGTGACGAAAGGGTTGCCGTCGCGGTCGCTGCCGATCCAGCTGCCCACGCGCAGGAAGGGCTTGATGTTGAATGCCTGGCCGTAACTTTTTTTCAGTTGCTTTTCCAGATCAGCATAAAGTTCTGGGATTTCGGTGAGGAAGGTGTGGCCATAAAAGGTCAAGCCATTTTTTATTTCATCTTCTACCGTCAGTTTGGAAAAGCGCAGCATGCGCGTGTCCCACAGGATCAGCACGAAACGGTGCAGCGCCTCCTCATTGACTGCCAGTTCTTCCGGCGTCATATCCAGGCGATCACGATTAGACAAGAGGTTGGAAATGATCAGATGGCAATCCAGAATGCTTTTTCGCTGCACTTCTGTGGGATGGGCAGTGAGCACCGGGGAAATGAGCGCCGTGTTAAGGAATTCCTGCAAAGCCTGTGCGCTGATTTTCTTTTCTTGCAGGCGCTCCAAGGCCAGCGGTATGCTGCCTTCTTGCGGTTTGGAACCGGCTTTTAGATGGGCGCGGCGACGGCGATTGTGATGCAGGTCTTCGGCGATGTTGGACAGCTGCGAAAAAAAGCTGAATGCGCGCACCACGGACAGCGTGTCTGGTGGCGACAGGCCGTTCAACAGTTTTTCAAGTTCGTTGCGGTCGGCGTTATTGTGGGTCTTGCGGAAACGTACCGCGCATTTGCGCACGTTTTCGACCAGATCGAAGGCCGCTTCGCCTTCCTGCTCGCGCAGGGTGTCGCCGAGGATGCGCCCGAGCAGGCGAATATCCTCGCGTAGCGGCACGTCTTTGCTGGAAATATCGGTAGGTGCCGCAAGCAAATTCATGGTGTTCATTTTCTTCACGGGTGTAACGCGCGCAACAGGGTCATGTTAGAATGCGCAGCGACGGATTTATAACAAACCTTCTCAGGAAAACCAATGAATCGGACACTTCAGGCGCAAGCCGCCCCAGCTAAACTGGTCATCGCATCGCGCGAAAGCGCGTTGGCAATGTGGCAGGCAGAATACATACGCGATCGGCTGCGCGCATTATACCCGCAAACGGCGGTCAGCATATTGGGCATGACAACGCAAGGAGACCAAATCCTGGATGTCACGCTGTCCAAGATCGGCGGCAAGGGTTTGTTCGTGAAAGAGCTGGAAACCGCGCTGGAAAACGGTAGCGCCGACATTGCCGTGCATTCCTTGAAGGACGTGCCGATGCACCTACCGGAAGGTTTTATGCTGGCCTGCATCGGCGAGCGAGAAGATCCGCGCGACGCCTTTGTTTCCAATAATCATGCCAATCTGGAAGCGTTGCCCGCAGGCAGCGTGGTCGGCACCTCCAGCCTGCGCCGCGAAAGCCAATTGCGCGCACGCTTTCCCCATCTGAAAATCGAGCCGTTGCGCGGCAATGTGCAAACCCGTTTGCGCAAGCTGGACGAAGGCAAATATGCCGCCATCATCCTGGCCGCTGCGGGTTTGAAGCGCCTCGGATTGGGCGATCGCATCCGCGATTTGATAGCCACCGAAAAAAGTTTGCCGGCAGTGGGGCAGGGCGCTCTGGGCATCGAATGTCTGGCTAATCGCGCCGACCTGAAAGCTTTGTTGGCACCTTTGCACCATGCGGATACCGCCGCTTGCGTGCTGGCGGAACGCGCTTTGAGCCGTGCCTTGGCGGGAAGTTGTCAGGTGCCGCTGGGTGGTTTTGCCGAGGTAGAGGGCAACACCTTACGCCTGCGCGGCTTCGTCGCCAGCCCGGACGGCAAGCAGATGGCGCGCGCCGAACAGCGTGGCACAACCGCCGATCCCGAAGCACTGGGCAATGCCGTGGCGCAAGCCCTGCGCGCGCAGGGCGCGGATGAAATTCTTGCCGCCTTGAATGACTGAACGACCTCTTGCCGGATTGAACATCGTAGTGACCCGCCCGCGCGAGCAGGCGGCACCGTTGGCGCAGCGCATCACGCAGGCCGGCGGGCAAGCCATTCTGTTTCCCCTGCTGGAGATCAGTCCGGTAGCTGACTCGCAATTCTTGCGCTCTCTCGTTGCACGCCTGCCGGAATTCAACCTTGCCATTTTTATCAGTCCCAATGCGGTGCGCTATGGCATGGCAGCCATTCATGCTGCAGGCGCGATCCCTCCAAAATTAAAAATTGCCACAGTCGGACAAGGCAGCGCCAAAGCATTGCGCGATCTGGGCGTGGATAAAATCATTGCGCCGCAGGAGCGCTTTGACAGCGAAGCATTGCTGGCATTGCCTGAGTTGCAGCAAGTTGCGGGCTGGCGAGTGGTGATCTTTCGCGGCGATGGCGGGCGTGAATTATTGGGCGATACCCTTAAGGCGCGCGGCGCGTCAGTGGAGTATGCTGCCTGTTATCAGCGCGCCAAGCCGCAACAGGATAGTGCTATGTTGCTGGCTGCCGACCCTGATGCTATTACCGTGACTAGCAGCGAGGCTCTCGCTTATCTGTGGGAAATGCTGGATAGTGCTGCGAAAGAGCGGCTTGCGGCTGTACCCTTGTTCGTCCCCCATGCACGCATCGCCGAGGCAGCGTACAAGCTGGGTTGGCGCGTGGTGGTGCCGACTGCGGGTGGGGATGATGGCCTGCTGGCAGGTTTGATAGCATGGGCAAAAGACAGGAAGCCAACATGAACCGAGATTTTCCATTAGGTGTAAATCTTGCTGCAACAGGTGTTTCCCCCTTTGAAAAAGGGGAGTTAGGGGGGGTGAACGTCGCACAGATACTAAAATTCCCCTCGATCCCCCTTTTTCAAAGGGGGAAGCCAGTTGAGTTTTCTAATGGGAAATCTCGGTTTAAAATAGAAATGGAATTACACCGCGCTCGGCCATCTGGCGGAAAAATTGCAGCAACCGGATCAGGCATTCAGGAATTTCCAGAAGGCGATGAGTTTGGCGCAGGGGAAATAAGAGTCTGGTATCGCGCCTGTTAATTACGAAAGCCAGTGTTGATGTGCGCTGCCCATCTGTCGGTGTTGAATGTTGGGTTACGCGATAAAGCCGCTAACCCAACCTACATGACTTGCCGACGTTATTTGGTGGTTGGCGATTTCTTGGTGGCTGGTAATTTCTTGGCAGCAGGCTTCTTTTTGGTAGCAGGCTTCTTCTCGGCAGCCGGTTTTTTCCTAGCCGCAGATTTTTTGACGATAGGCCCTTTCGCCACACGTGCCGCCAGCAATGCCAAGCCTTCTTCCAGCGTGACTTCTTCCGGGGTGATGTCTTTAGGCAGAGTGGCGTTTATCTTGCCGTGTCTGACGTATGGCCCGTAGCGGCCATTACAGACATCTACCGGCTTTTGGTCGTCGGGATGCACGCCCAGTTCGCGTAACACGGTGTTGGATGTTCTGGCCTGCGCCAGCAGCTCCAGGGCGCGCTCCAGTTGTATCGTGAACACGCTGTCGCCTCTGGGGATGGATTTGAATTTCCCATCGTGGCCAATGTAAGGCCCGAAACGGCCGATGTTGACGATTACTTTTTTGCCGGTTTCGGGGTGGACGCCTATTTCCTTGGGGAGTTGCAGCAATTGCAGGGCGGCGGCGAGGTCGGCGCTTTCCGGCGGCAGTTCTTTGGGCCAGGAAATGCGCTTCGGTTTGGTTTTGGCGCCTTCTTCCACTTCACCTAGTTGCACGTAATAACCAAACGGACCGCGCAATAACAATACTGGCAGGCCGCTGGCCGGATCGCTGCCCAGTTCCTTGCGCGCCTCGCCGGTATCGGCATCCGCTGCGATGTTACGGGTGTAGTCGCATTCCGGGTAGGCGGTGCAGCCGATGAAGTTGCCACGCCTGCCGAGACGCGTTGCCAAGGGTTTGCCGCATTTTGGACAGGCTTCGTTGATGAGTTCCTGTGTCACATCCTTGCGCTCGATATTCTTTTTTTCCTGGACGAGTGCGGTGAAGGGATGCCAGAACTCATTCAATACCGGAATCCAGTCGCGCTTGCCATCGGATATTTCATCCAGTTCATCTTCCATTTGCGCGGTGAAGCCGTAATCGACATAGCGCGTGAAATGCTCGGTCAGAAAACGGGTCACAACACGCCCGACATCGGTCGGCTTGAAACGCTTTTTATCCAGGATCGCGTATTCGCGCGCCTGCAGCGTGGAAATAATGCTGGCGTAAGTAGAGGGGCGGCCGATGCCGTGTTCTTCCAGCGTTTTTACCAGGCTGGCTTCAGAAAAGCGTGGCGGCGGCTGGGTGAAATGCTGCTCGCCATAAAGCTTGTCGAGCGGAATGGTTTCCCCTTCTTCCAGCGGCGGCAATTTTTTATTTTCTTCCTCTTCGCTGTCGTCGGTGCTTTCCTGATAGACCGCGATAAAGCCGGGGAACACCAGTGTTTGCCCCGAGGCGCGGAACAGGGTGTCATCCCCGCCGAGGCGGATATCCAGGCTGACCGTATCGAAACGCGCGGGCGCCATCTGGCAGGCCAGGGTGCGCTTCCAGATCATTTCATACAGTCGCGCCTGATCAATGGCGAGATATTCGCGCATGCTGTCCGGGGTGCGCGCGATAGAAGTGGGACGCACTGCTTCGTGCGCCTCCTGCGCATTTTTGGCCTTGCTCTTGTAGGTCAGCGCGGCTTTGGGCAAATAGTCCGGGGCAAAATGTTCGGTAATGTAGTCGCGAATTTCCTGCAATGCTTCCTGCGCCAGTGTGACCGAATCGGTACGCATGTAACTGATCAAGCCCACCGTTTGACCGCCGATGTCTATGCCCTCGTACAGTTGTTGCGCGATGCGCATGGTGCGATCGGTTGACATGCCGAGTTTGCGGGCTGCTTCCTGTTGCAGCGTGGAGGTGGTAAAGGGCGCGGCGGCAAAACGCTGCTTGGCTTTCTTTTCCACGCGTACGATGCGTGGCGGCAATTTTGCGGCGTTAATGTTGGCGATAATTTTGTTGTATTCCGCCTCGCTCGGTATGCCCAGTTGCTCCAGTTTCTTGCCCTGATACTGAAACAGTTTGGCGGTGAAAGGCTGGCTGTTTTTTTGGCTGTCGAGATGCACGGTCCAGTATTCCTGCGAGCGGAATGCTTCTATTTCCAGCTCGCGTTCCACGATCAAGCGCAGTGCCGGGCTTTGCACGCGTCCGGCAGAAAGTCCGGGGCGGATTTTGCGCCACAGTAGCGGCGAAAGATTAAAGCCCACCAGATAATCCAGCGCGCGCCGCGCCTGCTGCGCATTGACCAGCGGAATGGAAATTTCACGCGGATGGGCAACCGCTTCGCGCACCGCAGACTGGGTGATTTCATAGAACACCACGCGCTGCATGGTTTTGTTTTTCATGCCGCGCTTGCCCTTGAGTAGCTCGGCCACGTGCCAGGCAATAGCCTCCCCTTCGCGATCCGGGTCGGGCGCCAGAAAGATGTGGTCGGCGGCGGCGGCGGCCTTGGCGATGGCGTCCACATGCTTGCTGTTGCGGGCTATGGTTTCGTACTGCATGGCAAAATCATGTTCAGTATCGATCGCGCCCGATTTGGGTATCAGGTCGCGCACATGTCCATAGGTTGCCAGCACCTCGAAATCTTTGCCCAGATATTTTTTCAGGGTGACGGCCTTGGCCGGGGATTCAACGATCAGTAGATTGCTTGCCATGGGTTAGTTGTTATTTTTTAATTAATGTAAGTGGCCCGATTCAGCCGGGGTCAGTAAATCTTCAACTATTAATGGATCCAGATCGTGATGCTGATTCCACAACACCATCAGCGCGATGAGCTTGACCTTGTCCAGCGGCAGATTTTCGCGCTTCAGGGCGACCGCACGGTCGAGTATCATTTCGCGTTCAACAGGTGTAATCATTTTGTTTTGTTCCCAAAACGCCAGGAAACGGAGCGCTTCCTGACTGACCAGCTTAACCTCCAGGTCGGCGTAACAACGTGCCCCGCTATTATTTATGGCGGCGGGATAGTCGGCCTGGGTCAGTTGCTTCAGGCCGGACAGCCAGGTCAGCGCCCGATTGATATCCTCGTCTTCAAACCCGGCGGCGCTGAGCTTGCGGGAAAGTTTGTCGGGATCGGGGTAGCTGCCAGCATAAAAATAACTCTCAAATAAAAACATCAAAATATCAAACATGGCACCCCGAATATAATAATTTTAAGCCTGTAGCTTGTAGCCAACCGGTTTTGCTACAAGCTACCAGCTACCAGCTAATTAATGCGTTGGTACAACCCTCCCGGCAAGGTGGCGACATCGCCATTCAGTTCCAGTTGCAACAGGATGGCGGATAGCGCTTCAATCGTCAAGCCGCTGCGCTGGCTCAAACTATCCAGGTCGGTCGGATCGAAACCTAAATGCGCAAACAAAGGATGGTCTTCCTTGACGTTGCTTTGCGCAGTCTGGGCGGAAGTAAACTGGCCCAGCTCCTCCAGAATGTCCTGCGCAGATTCCACCAGCTTGGCTCCCTGCTTGATCAGATAGTGGCACCCCTTGGCCTGCGGGGAGTGGATGGAGCCGGGAATGGCGAACACTTCACGCCCTTGTTCCAATGCCATGCGGGCGGTAATCAGCGAGCCGCTTTGCAGCGATGCTTCGACCACCAGGCAGCCGAGGCTCAGCCCACTGATGATGCGGTTGCGGCGCGGAAAATTTGCCGCCAGCGGCGGCGTACCCAAGTCGAATTCGGAAATCAACACGCCTTCCTGTGCCAATTGATGCGCCAGCTCGCGGTTGGCGGCAGGGTAAATCTTATCCAGCCCGGTGCCCACGACAGCGATGCTGGAGGCTGGGCCGCGCAAGCCGCCGCGATGCGCGGCAGCATCGACGCCGTGCGCCATGCCGCTGGCGATGCACAGCCCGGCAGTACTGGCTGCCTGCGCGAATGCTTCGGCATTGCTCAGCCCCTGGGGGGTGGCGTTGCGGCTGCCGACGATGGCGAGTACCGGGCGGTTGAGCAATTCACGCCGGCCTTTGACATATAACAACAGTGGCGGGTCGGGGATGTTGAGCAGGGCCTGCGGATAGTCAGGGTCGGCCAGCGTGACGATGCTGTTGAGTGCATCTTCCAGCCAGGTTGCGACGGGTTCCAGCGCGGTTTCGTTCCAGCCTTGTGCGATGGCTTCCGCTACTGCCGGTTGGACCACTTGCTTCAGGGAATGGGCTGGTGTGGCGAAAATTTGGTCAGGAGCGCCGAAAGTCTGTAACAGGCGGCGCTGACCTTCATTGCCCAAACCGGGTATCCGGTTAAGGGCGAGCCATGACCCTAATGCCGCGTCCATAGCTTAGGGAGTCAGCGCGGTATCCAGCAATTGCACCGGCAGACGTGTTTGCATCACCAGGGCGTAGGCCACTTTGTCAAAGGTGCGGAACACGAATATCAGGCCATAGCGCACATCCGGCAGGGTGATTTTTTCACGCTTTAATTTTTCGCCCTTGCTATACAGCGCCAGCACATGGCCGTTTTCCAGGCCATCGCGTCGCCCCTTGTTGAGCGTGATGATGGAGTACTGTCCGGCCTGGGAAACGCCACCATAAATCGAGATCACGCGCGCCGCAATTTTGTTTTCTGGCGCGCGTGGCAGGTAATTGTTGATGGCTTCGTCGGCAGGGTGGGTGAGGTGATCCCCTTTATTGATTTCCTGAATCGCCTTGGTAATCTTGAGCGTGCTGATGCTATCGAATTTTTGTACCTCTGCTTCTCCCAGATAGTTGGCCTCGTATCCCAGCACCTCCTTGCTGTCCGGGTCAACCAGCTTCTTGCCCGGGCGGTACACCTGCCATACCAATCCTTTGTCCACGGGCAGGCCATTCACATAGGCAATATCGTCTTTGCCCAGAAGCACGCGTTGTTCATAAGTGCCTACTATGGTGGGTCCGCCGGACAATCCATCCTTTTCGATTATCAGTGGTCGGCTGAGGAAAGACCCGATGTCGCTGCCTGGGATGCTGGGAATGGCGTTGTGATCGCTAGCCAGTACGCGTACCCGGGGGGATAGTTTGGTGATACCAGACTTGCTTGCGCTGGCCGTGCTATCTTCGGCTTTTCCGGCATCGGCTGACTCCGTTTTGACTGCTTCGGCGGCGGCTGTTTCGCCGATGCGCAGTGTGCCTCTCGACCGATCCAATACGATCACATTGCCCGGATAAATCCAGTGTGGGTCGCTGATGGTATCCTTGTTAATGTCCCATATTTGCGGCCATTGCCACGGATCGTTGAAAAATTTGGCGGAAATATCCCACAAGGTATCTCCCTGCACCACGATATGATGATCCGGGGCATCGTCGCGGATTTTAACCGTGTCGGCAAGGGCGAAGGCGGGCAACAAACAGCAAATCAGCGATATAATAATCTTTTGCATGGATACCCCACTAGCATGAAAATTCAGTTTTGTATAAAGGGAGCTTCTAAAAATCCAACAACGTCGCAATACGGCGTTGCTCACAAAAAATTGCTCCTTACATATCAAACATATGCTGCGTCGCAATTTTTTGTTCGCGCCTTGTCTTGCTTAGAACTTTGAATTTTTAGAAGCGCCCTAAAGCCCGTTTGGTATTGAAATACCGCGACAGGTTAACAGAGGACGCGGCACGATGCTCATAACAATGGTCAAATTCTGCATCCAGTCATTTAAATTAGCAAGCATTTATGGCAATTCTAAAAATACTGCAATATCCGGATGAACGGTTACATACCGTCGCAAAACCTGTGCCGCTGGTAACGGAGGCCATTCGCAAACTTATTCGCGACATGGCCGAAACCATGTATGCCGCACCGGGCATAGGCTTGGCCGCGACCCAGGTGGATGTCCACCAGCAGATCATTGTGATGGACATTTCCGAGACGCACGACCAGCTGTTGGTGTTTATTAATCCGGAAATTCTGGCCAGTAGCGGCGAAAGTGAGTGCGAGGAGGGTTGTTTGTCGGTTCCCGGAGTATATGAAAAAGTACGGCGCGCCGAACATATCGCTGTGCGCGCACTGGACGCGCAAGGGAAATCGTTTACGCTGGAGGAGGATGGTTTGCTGGCGATCTGTGTGCAGCACGAGATGGATCACCTCAAGGGTAAAGTATTTGTCGAATATCTTTCGCCGCTCAAGCAGTCGCGGCTTAGGGCCAAAATTAAGAAGCATCTCCGCGAGACAATGTAAGGCTTTCCCTTGAAAATAATTTTTGCCGGTACCCCGCACTTTGCCGCTGCCGCGCTGGAGACGCTGCTGGCGCAACAATTTACCGTGGCTGCGGTATTGACCCAGCCTGACCGGCCAGCCGGGCGCGGCATGCAGCTTACCCCCAGCCCGGTCAAGCAGCTGGCGCTGGCACACGGCCTGCCCGTGTTGCAGCCTGCTTCGCTGAAGTCCGCCGAGATGCAACGAGCACTGGCTGACTATGCGGCGGACGTGATGGTGGTCGCGGCTTATGGCTTGATATTGCCGCCAACGGTGTTGCAATTGCCGCGTCATGGCTGCCTGAACATTCATGCTTCATTGCTGCCGCGCTGGCGCGGGGCGGCGCCTATTCAGCGCGCCATTCTGGCGGGCGATGAAGAAACCGGCATTACCATCATGCAAATGGACGCGGGGCTGGATACGGGTGCTATGTTGCTGAAAAAATCCTGCCCGATTACTGCACTGGATAACTCGCAAACGCTGCACGATAAGCTGGCGCAGCTGGGCGCAGATGCTATGGTCGAGGCGTTGAATTTGCAGCAGCAGGGGCGTCTGACCGGTGTGCCGCAGAATGACGCTCAGGCGACCTATGCCGCCAAGCTGAGCAAGGCCGAAGCGCGTCTGGACTGGACAGAAACGGCCACGCAACTGGCGCGAGCGGTGCGTGCTTACCATCCCTTCCCGATTGCCTATACCACTCTCAATGCGACGCCAATAAAAATCTGGCAGGCCAGCGTGCGCGATGGGCCTAATGGCGAGCCGGGTACCGTGTTGGCAGTGGACAAAAGCGGCATTATCGTGGCGTGCGGACAAGATGCGTTGTGTCTGGAGGTATTGCAGCGCGCCAATGGAAAGATCTTGCCGGCGGCGCAGTTTGTGCAGGGATTCGCAGTGCATCCAGGCGACCGTTTCGGTTTGTCGGCCTGAAATGGACATCGTACAGCAGGGCGCTAGCCAGGTTGTTTGCCAGGTATTGGGCGGGCGCAACCTGAATCAGGTGTTGGGTGCGGCGCTACAATCCGCGCCCGGATTGACGCCGCAGCAGCGCGGCGCGCTGCAGGATTTGAGTTATGGCACGCTGCGCTTCTATGGCCAGCTGGTGCGCGTGCTGCAACAATTGCTGCACCAACCCTTGCCGGATGAGCGGGTGCGCTGCCTGCTGCTGGTCGCGTTGTATCAACTGCAATATGGCAAGGCTGTTCCTTATGCGGTGGTAGATCATGCGGTGCGCGCCGCACAGAAGATCAATGCCAGAACCAGTGGGTTGGTCAATGCGGTGCTGCGTAATTTTCTGCGCCAACGGGAGTCCTTGCTAACCATTGCGAACAGCACTGAAGAAGGCCGTTACGCCTATCCGCAATGGTGGATAGATAGGATCAGGGTGCAATATGGCGATCAAACTGAAGCCATTTTGCTGGTCGGCAATCAGCATCCGCCGATGACGTTGCGGGTGAACCGTAATCGCATCAGCGCGACCGACTATCTGGCGCTGCTGGCACAGCACGACATTCAAGCCACTCTCATCGCACCGGATGCGGTGCTGTTAGGACATCCGCTGCCGGTAGACAAATTGCCGGGATTTTTCGATGGACTGGTCTCGGTGCAAGATGCCGGGGCGCAATACGCGGCCACTCTGCTGGATGTGCATGACGGGATGCGCGTGCTGGATGCCTGCGCCGCACCCGGCAGCAAGAGTACCCACCTGCTGGAACTGGCGCGAATTGATCTGCTTGCTTTGGATAAAGACGCACAGCGCCTAGAGCGGGTGCGCGAGAATTTGCAGCGCTTGCAGTTACAGGCCACATTGCACAGCGGGGATGCGGCGCAGCCGGATGACTGGTGGGATGGCCGGCCGTTTCAGCGCATTCTGGCCGATGTGCCATGCTCTGCCTCTGGCGTGGTGCGCCGTCATCCCGATATAAAATGGCTGCGTCGCCCTGCCGACATAGACACATTTGCGCAGCAGCAGCTGCAAATTCTTAATGCGCTGTGGCGGCTACTGGCAAGAGATGGTAAATTGCTCTACGCAACCTGCTCTATTTTCGCGCAAGAAAACCAGCAGGTCATCAACGCGTTCTTGCAACAGCATGATGATGCAAGGACATTGCCGCTATCGGTAGCTGGCATGAATGAAGGCCAGTTATTACCCGACAATCAGCACGATGGTTTCTTTTATGCGCTATTGTGCAAACAGAGGGCAGAGGACAGATGATAGATGACAGAAAAAAAGGGGAAGGGGAGGTAAAAAGTTTTGCGCTTATCTGTCTTCTGTCTTCTGTCCTCTGTTTTCTGTCTTCTGCCGCCAGTGCCGAAAGTATCGCAGTGCACAAGGCGGAGGCGCGGTTTTCTGGCGGCAGTTACCAGCTTTCCGCTTACTTCGATATCAAGTTCAACTTTGTTGTTGATCAGGCACTGACACGCGGGGTGCCGCTGTATTTCATCAGCGAATTCTCGCTGACCCGTCCGCGCTGGTACTGGCTGGACGAAGTGGTCGCGCAAAGCGAGCAGACCACCCGGCTCACTTATAATGCCTTGACGCGCCAGTATCGCATTGCGCGCGGCCCGCTGTTCCAGAACTTCTCCAGCCTGGACGATGCGCTCCATGTCATCGGGCGCCAGTCTGCTGCGCCAATAAATGCGGCGCTGTTCCGGGACGATGAGGGCTATATCGCGATGATGCTACCCGACAAGGATGGCGACTATATCGCTGCCGTGCGGATGCGGCTGGATGTCACGCAATTGCCCAAGCCGCTGCAAGTCAGCGCCCTGACCACCGAAGATTGGATCCTCGATTCCGATTGGTACCGGTGGATCGTGCGCCCCGCGGCAGCCCTGTCTGCCGCAGAGGGCAAAGAGTGAACGGGCCGTGAAATATCTGATTTTCATCAGCGCGCTGATTGGCGGCGCGCTCCTTTATCTGCTGTCCAGCGCCACCGCGAATACCGACCTGTTCTCGCGCAACTACTTCGGCCTGTTGGCGCTGGCCGGTGCGCTGGCGTTGTGCCTTGTTTTGCTGGTGGGCTATCAACTGTGGCAGCTGCGCGGCAAGCTCAAGGCCAAGGTATTCGGTGCGAAGCTTACCCTGCGTCTGGCGTTGTTCTTTACCTTGATCGCGATTCTGCCCGGCTTGCTGGTGTATGCCGTGTCGGTACAGTTTTTGGGCAAGAGCATCGAGTCGTGGTTCGATGTCAGGGTAGAAAAGGCTTTGGAGGGCGGCTTGAATCTGGGCCGCGGCGCGCTGGAAAACAGCCTCAAGGAATTGAGCAAGAAGAGCCAGTTCACAGCCATGTCATTGGCCAAACAAGAATCCGGGCAGCAGGCACGGACATTAAGCCAGCTAATAGCAGAAGGTGTCGCGCAGGAAGCGGCGTTATTTGATGGCGGCGGAAAATTGCTGGAATTTGCGGCGGGCGGCGACCGGGTCTCCCCGAATGTGCCCGACATCGACATCCTGCGCCAGGCGCAGCAACAGGGGGTTTATAGCATCATTGATACCCTGCCCGATAACAGCCTGATCCTGCGCGTGCTGGTAGCGGTCAATGCGGAGCATTCACCGGTTGGCGGGAACATTTTGCAACTGGTGCAGCCGGTGGCCAAACAGCTTTCTGCCGATGCGGAAACGGTGCAAGCGGTTTATCGCGATTACCAGCAACTGTCGCTGTCGCGTTTGGGATTGAAGCGTTTGTATGGCATTACGCTGTCGCTGTCGCTGTTGATTGTATTGTTGAGCGCGGTATCGGCCGCGTTTTTCATCAGTGGCCGCCTGAGTGCGCCACTCGCCGCGCTGGCCGAAGGTACGCGCGCGGTGGCGCAGGGCGATTTTTCGCAGCAGCACCCGGTACAAAGCAGCGACGAACTGGGTGCGCTGACCGGGCTGTTTAACCAGATGACGCTGCAACTGGCCGATGCCAAAACTATGAGCGAGCGGCAGCAGCGCCAGGTGGAAAATGCCAAGGCCTATCTGGAAAGTGTGCTGGCACACCTGTCCTCCGGCGTGATCGTGGTGGATGAGCAATTCAGGCTGCGTTCGGTAAACAGCAGTGCGGCGCAGATATTGGATGCGGCTTTGCTGGACATGGTGGGCATGGCCTTGCCGGAAATCGCCGCCCAGCGCCCCTTGCTGCGACCGTTTACCGAGGCGGTGATGCAGTCATTCAATGATATGACGGGCAGCGAATGGCAGCGCCAGATCGAGCGGCTCAGCAAAAATGGCGACCAGATCCTGCTGATGCGCGGCACGCGCCTGGCTACGGCGGCAGAAAGCGGCTATGTCGTAGTGTTCGACGACATCACCTATCTGCTGCAAGCGGAACGCCATGCCGCGTGGGGCGAGGTGGCGCGCCGCCTGGCGCACGAAATCAAGAATCCGCTCACGCCCATTCAACTTTCTGCGGAGCGTTTGCAGCACAAGTTGAGCGACCGGCTGGGCGACAGCGATGCGCTGCTGTTGCGGCGCGCCACGCAGACTATTGTGAGCCAGGTGGCAGCGATGAAAAACATGGTCATGGAATTCGCCGATTATGCGCGTCTGCCCGCGCCCAAGTTGGTGGTGCTGGACATGCACCAATTGCTGCGTGAGGTTATGGGTCTTTACGAAGCCAACAGCAGCCCGATCACGCTGCGCCTGGGGGCAGCGCAAACCAATCTAAAAGGTGATCCGACGCGCTTGCGCCAGGTCATCCACAATCTGTTGCAGAACGCGCACGATGCTTTGAAAGATGTGACCCAGCGGGAAATTATCCTGAGCACGGCGAATATCGGCAGCGCGCTAAAGTTGTGTGTGCAAGACAACGGCAGCGGCTTCCCCGAACATATTCTGGCGCGTGCTTTCGAGCCGTACATGACCACCAAACCCAGGGGTACCGGCTTGGGTTTGGCGATCGTGAAGAAAATAGTGGAAGAACACGGCGGCAGCATCGCCATCGAGAACGTGGCCACGGGCGGTACGCGGGTAATCGTCACCTTGCCCTTATTAACCTAGAAAAAGTTAACCACGGTCAGCGAAGGTTGTTTCCGCGTGGGCACCATACCCACCCTAGTCTGAATTTACAACATTGTGCGGAGATTAATAGTGAACTTGGCTTTGTTTGATCTGGACAACACTTTGCTGAACGGTGACAGCGACTTTGAGTGGGCGCAGTTTCTGATCGACCAGGGTGTGCTCGACCGCGAGCTGTTCGAAGCGAAGAACCTGGCTTTTTATCAGCAATATAAGGCGGGAACTTTAGATATACACGAGTTCCTTGATTTTCAGTTGAAGCCCTTGTCGCGCCATGCGCGCCGCGTGCTGGATGGCTGGCACGAGCAGTTCATGCGACACAAGGTGCGCGGCATGATGACCGTGCCTGCGCAAGAACTGGTGAGGCGCCACCGTGCAGCAGGCGACGTGTGCGTCATCATCACCGCCACCAATAGTTTTGTGACCGCGCCGATTGCGCGCGCATTCGGTGTGGAACATTTGATTGCCACCGAACCGGAACAGAAGAATGGGGAATTCACCGGGCGCGTGACCGATGTACCCTGCTTCCGCGAAGGTAAAATCACCCGCCTGGAAAGCTGGATGGCGCACCACGGCTGGAGCTGGAACAGTTTTTCCGATAACTGGTTTTACAGCGACTCGCTGAATGACCTGCCGTTACTGAGTAAAGTGAAAAATCCGGTGGCGGTCGATCCCGATGCCACGCTGCGTGCCCACGCCGAACAACATGGCTGGCCCATCATCAGCTTGCGCTGAGTTTATGTTACTTGTCTATGATGCCGCCACCGAGGCATACATCGCCGTCATACACCACCACTGATTGGCCGGGGGTGACGGCCCATTGCGCTTCGCCGAATTCAAAGCTGCCATTGCTGTTGGACAGCGTGCGAATGCGGCAGGTTGTGTCAGCTTGGCGATAGCGGGTTTTGGCGGCGTAGTTGCGGGTAATATCGGGGGCGTGTCCGCTAATCCAGTGCAGTTCAATCGCATTCAAATGCGGCGCCAGCAAAGCCGGATGGTCATGGCCTTGCACCACGATCAAGCGATTACTGCTCATATCCTTGTCCGCCACAAACCACGGCTCTCCGGTTGTTTCTCTGGCTCCGCCTATGCCCAGGCCGTGGCGCTGGCCTATGGTGTAGAACGCCAAGCCCATGTGCTGCCCCACTACTTTGCTATCCGGCGTGCGCATTTCGCCGGGCTGGGTGGGCAGGTAGCGGTTCAGAAATTCTCGGAACGGGCGCTCGCCGATGAAGCAAATACCGGTGCTGTCCTTCTTGGCATAGTTGGACAGGTTATGCTGGCGCGCAATTTCGCGCACTTGCGATTTGAGCACCGTGCCCAGCGGGAACATCGCCTTGGACAATTGCGCCTGACTCAGGCGATGCAGAAAATAGCTCTGATCTTTGCTGTCGTCTTCAGCCTTCAGCAGCTTATATAATCCGTTCTGTTCCTGAATTTTTGCATAATGGCCGGTGGCGATAGTGTCTGCCCCTAAGCCGACGGCGTGTTCCAAGAAAGCCTTGAATTTTATTTCCGAATTGCACAGGATGTCGGGATTGGGCGTGCGCCCGGCCTGGTATTCGCGCAGAAAATAGCTGAACACGCGATCCTTGTATTCCCTGGAGAAATTAACAGCTTCGATAGGAATGCCGATGGTGTCAGCCACGGACACGGCATCAATCAGATCCTGGCGCGAGGAGCAATATTCTGCATCGTCATCATCCTCCCAGTTCTTCATGAACAGGCCGATGACGTCGTAGCCCTGCTGTTTCAGCAGCAAGGCGGTGACGGCAGAATCCACTCCGCCGGACATGCCGACCACAACACAATGTTTAGTCATAAGGGAGCCTCTAAAAATTTGAGTAAATAAGGAGACGCTACCCATCGTTCCCATGCTCCGCGTGGGAACGGATTCAGCTTTGGAGTGCGGCGGCACGACGCCGCAAATGTGCAGACGAGTCTGATGCAACTACTAGCCATTCGACTAGGCTGTCAAAAAACGACAGCCAAGTCGCTGGTTATGCGCATTCCAAATAAACCTCGTTCCCACGCGGAGCATGGGAACGATAAAATGCTGTTCTTAAAGTTTCTCAAGTACCGTCTTATTTACTGATTTATGAGTAAATGAAAAATCGAGGGAAATGGAAAAGGCAGGG
The DNA here is from genome assembly GCA_009885195.1 of Gallionellaceae bacterium. Taxonomy (GTDB): domain Bacteria; phylum Pseudomonadota; class Gammaproteobacteria; order Burkholderiales; family Gallionellaceae; genus Nitrotoga. The sequence continues at coordinate 87,433 of VFLG01000004.1, read as the reverse complement.
TTGCCCCCGCCTTTTCCAAAAACCCAAAACTACTGGGTTACACCAAATTACTAGGCAGCTGGAGCCAGAGCTGCACTAGCCGCACTATCCTTTTTCAGGCAAGCTTTCATGAATGCCTTGCGTTCATCCCCCTTGAGGGTTTTTTCTTTGGCATCCTTGTTGCAGAACTTCATTTTTGCTTGCTGTGCGGTCAATTTTTTCGGGGCAGCGGCTTCAGTCTTGGCGGGAGCAGCGGCTTTGGCAGGAGCCATAACAGCGTCAGCAGCAACAGCCGAGAAAGAAGCAGCAGCGAATACAGCAGCGATCAGTGTGGGCAGCAATTTCATTTTATCCTCCAATTGTTAGTTATTAGGTTATAGCGTCTATGGCACCACCTAGTGCCGAGAGTGATAACGTGCTAACTTTTCATTGGTTGACAACTGCCAGGCAAGCTCCCTGTTCGTTTTTATGGTGCCGGGAGAGGGACTCGAACCCTCACATCCTCACAGACACTGGATTTTGAGTCCAGCGCGTCTACCAATTCCGCCATCCCGGCCAAGCCGCGAATTATCCATGAAACGACCGTCTGCATCAAGCTGCAATGCGCCATTTTGGCCTTGTTATACATAGCGACATAAATCTACTGCGCGAACCGGCATCGGGGTCGCGCGGTGCTCGGCATCCTCATGTACTATGTGTACACTCCGGTGCCTGTGCTCCGGGCTCCCCCAATGCCGGCCCGCTCGCTACGATTTCTGTCGTTATGTATAAAAACCATGCGCACCGATAAATTTGACTTCGCTCTTCCCCGGCATTTGATTGCGCAACACCCCCCCGAGCGGCGCGGCGCCAGCCGCTTGTTGCATGTTTGCGGCAATGCGCGCGTTGACCTGATGTTCGCCGATTTGCCAACTCTGCTGCGGGAGCATGACGTGCTGGTGTTGAATGACACGCGCGTACTGAAAGCACGCTTGTTCGGCGTAAAGGAAAGCGGGGGAAAAATAGAGGTATTGATTGAACGCCTGCTCGATGATCGCCATGCGCTGGCACAAGTACGCGCCAGCCATGCGCCCCCAACCGGAAGCCGGTTAATTCTGGCCGGCCATCTGCCGGTCACGGTGTTGGGGCGTGAGGGAGAATTCTTCCGCTTGCGCTTCGACGGTGCAGAAAATTTGTCTGCTGCGCTGGAAAAATACGGGCAGTTGCCGCTGCCACCCTATATAACCCATGCTGCCGATGCCGAGGATGAGGAGCGTTATCAAACCGTGTATGCCCGACAACCCGGCGCGGTGGCCGCGCCCACCGCAGGACTGCATTTCGACGAGGCCATGTTCGCCGCTTTGCGCGCTCAGGGTGTGCAATTGGCGTACATCACCCTGCATATCGGCGCGGGCACATTCCAGCCGGTCCGTGCGGAAAATATTCACGAACATGTCATGCACAGCGAGCGCTATACCATTTCCCAGTCCACCGTGGACGCCATTCACCAGGCACGGGCGCGGGGCGGACGAGTTATCGCTGTAGGAACCACCAGCTTGCGGGCACTGGAAAGTGCCGCAGTGCGAGAGGGTGACGCCAGCGGCGTCGGGCATCCGTCGGCCTCCCCCTGGCGGGGACAGGCTGGCGGCATATGCGCGGGTGAAGGCGAAACCGACATCTTTATTACGCCGGGTTATCGCTTCAAGGTAGTGGATGCGCTTTTCACCAATTTCCACTTGCCCAAATCCACCCTGCTGATGCTGATCTGCGCCTTCGGCGGCATGGAAGAAATGCTGGCAGCCTATCGCCATGCGGTGGAACAGGAGTACCGCTTTTTCAGTTATGGTGATGCGATGCTGATTGAGCGGCAACATGAATGAATAATCCGAACCCACCAGCTGCGATTTTTAGGATAATATTTTTAGCGCCTCAAAAAATATACGCACTTATCACCCCGCGACGCTTCCCGCTTTGGAAAATAGTTGTTTGATTTTAACCTGCACATCGTCCACATAGGTGAACACCACCGGGACGACCAGCAAGCTCAACAAGGTCGAAGTGATCAAGCCCCCTATCACCGCAATCGCCATCGGCGAACGGAAACTGGGATCAACTCCAAACCCCATGGCGATAGGCAACATGCCTGCGCCCATGGCAATCGTCGTCATCAAGATCGGGCGGGCGCGTTTATGACAGGCGTCCAGCAAGGCATCAAACCGGTTCAGGCCATGGTCGCGGCGAGCCATGATGGCATATTCCACTAGCAGGATTGAGTTTTTGGTCACGATGCCCATCAGCATCAAGAGCCCGATAAGCGATGGCATCGAAAAGCTGCTGTGTGTCATCAGCAACGCGACGAATGCCCCGCCCATGGACAGCGGTAAGGCCGACAAGATGGTCACCGGCTGCAAAAAATCCCTGAACAATAACACCAGCACGATATACACGCACATCACTCCGGTCAGCATGGCCAGGCCGAAGCTGCCAAAGAGTTCCTGCATCCTTTCGGCATCGCCCGATTCGGCGCGTTTGATTCCCGGCGGCAAGGACATTATGCTCGGCAACTTGTTGACCTCGGCAAACACATCGCCTAATTCACGTCCGTTCAGTTCGACGCTGATGGTGACCACCCGGCTTCGGTCGAGCCGGTAAATCTGCGCGGCATCACTGCCGATAGAAATATCCGCCACGTTACCCAGCATGACGTTGCCGTTCCTGCCGGGCACAGGCAAGCGTGATAGCACTTCCAAATCCTGCCGCGCAGATTCCGGCATGAGCACGCGGATCGGCACTTGTCTTTGCGGCAGGTTAAGCTTGGCCAAAGCGGCACTGTAATCCCCTGCAGTTGCCACGCGTACGGTTTCGCCTATGCTCGCAGCCGTTACGCCGAGGTCAGCCATGCGTGCGAAATCGGGACGAATGATAATCTCCGGCTGCACCAAGCTCGTACTCGAGGTCACATTGCCCAAGCCTCTGATGGTGCGCATATCACGCTCCACATCGCGTGCGGTAGCAGAAAGCACAGCCGCATCGTCGCCGCCCAAAAGCAAGATCAGCTTTTCACCCGCATTGCCGGTGCCTATTGACACGCGCACACCCGGCAACTGTTGCAGTTTTTCACGCAACTCGGCTTCAATCTCCTGTTGTTTGCGCGGACGCTTGCTGCGATGAGTGAGCGTTACCGTCAGGTTTGCTTTAACCACACTCGCTGCTCCGCCCGCAGAAAAAAGATCTCCGCTTGCCCCTCTGCCCACTGCGGAAAACACATGTTTTACATCTTCAACCTGGGCAATAATCCGTCGTGCCGCTTCCGCCGCCGCCTCGGTATCGACAAGCTTGCTGCCTGGCGGCAATTCGATAGTCACCTGCGTTTGCCCCCGGTCAGGTGCAGGAACAAACCCTTTGGGCAGCAACGGAATAAACATCAGCGATACCACAAAGAATAGCAATGCCAATGCCGAAGTGAGCGCGCGATGATTGAGGCACCAATCGACCCACCGTAAATAGTGTGTCATCAATTTGCTGTCGGCCTTTTGCTTGGCCATAGGCTTGAGCATATAGGCTGCCATCAACGGTGTCAGCAAACGTGCCACCACCAGCGACGCCATCACGGCAAGCGCAGCCGTCCAGCCGAATTCCTTGAAAAACTTGCCGGGAACGCCGCTCATAAAAGCGGTCGGCAAAAATACTGCAACCAGGGTAAAGGTAGTCGCCACGACCGCCAAGCCGATCTCTTCAGTAGCTTCCATGGCGGCTTGATAGGGGCTCTTTCCCATGCGCAAGTGACGCACGATATTTTCAACTTCAACAATGGCGTCATCCACCAAAATACCCACCACCAGAGCCAAGGCCAGCAAGGTCACGGTATTCAGGGTAAAGCCGAAATAGTGCATCCCGATGAAGGTGGGGATAACCGACAGGGGCAGGGCCGAAGCCACCACGAACGTGGCTCTGCCATCGCGCAAAAACCACCACACCACTAATATCGCAAAGATTGCGCCTTCATACAGCAACAACATGGACCCATCAAAATTCTCCTGCACCGCTGCCACGCTATCTATCACTTCGACAATTTTCAGATTGCCATGCGTTGTGTTCAGTTTGTCCACCGCCGCGCGCACCGCTTTTGCCACTGTTATTTCACTGCTGCCTTTGGTGCGGGTAATTTCAAAAGCGATCACCGGCTTGCCATCCACCAGCGCCATTGAACTCAACTCACCCCGTGTATCGCGCACGGTAGCCAATTGGTCCAGGCGATAGCGCCGCCCGTCGGCCAGCGCGATATTCATCGCAGCCAGTTCATCGGCGCTGGCAACAGTGCCCAAGGTACGCATGGATTGCTCGGCTCCGCTCACCTCACCCCGTCCGCCCGATGACTCTTGCTGCACGCGCTTAATTTGGCGCGATATGTCTGCTGCGGTCACTTTTAATGCCGACAACTTTGCCGGATCAATCTCGACCCGTATTTCACGATCTACCCCGCCTATGCGCGCCACTTTGCCTACACCTTTTACCGCCAGCATCGCTTTGGCAATGTCGTTATCGACCAACCAGGAGATATCCTGCTCATCCAGCTGGCTTGACGTAACGCTATAGGTCAGGATGGGTCTGCCCGATGTATTCACCTTGGAGATGACCGGATCTTTGAGGTCGCCAGGCAAGTCAGCACGGATGCGGCTGATGCCATCACGCACATCATTGACAGCCTCGCTGGTGTCCTTTTCCAGATCGAACTCGACGGTCACTGTGGCCGACCCATCGCTGATAATGGAATGAATATGCTTTACCTGGCCGAGGCTGACCATGGAATTCTCTATTTTGCGCACTACCTCGGTTTCCATCTGTATCGGAGAAGCTCCCTCCAGACGGGTCGTGACGGTCACTATAGGTAATTCAATATCAGGGAAATCCTGCACACCCGTCGCGCGAAAATTCATCAAGCCGACTAGGCACAACATCAGAAACAGCAAGATAGAGGGAATCGGGTTTTTAATTGCCCAGGCGGAAATATTCATCTCGTTCCCGCTTATTTTTTTGCGGCGCCGGCTGGAATAGTGGGGGCAGCCGCGCTCACCACATGCACCAAATCGCCATCATTCAAAAATCCGGCGCCCGATGCCACCACGCGCGCATCAGCCTTAATGCCGTCCACAATCTCGATGCGATTTTCCACTCGCCTTCCGGCCACGACTTTTATTTGCATGACGCGATTATCCGCACCGACCTGATACACATAATTAAAACCATCGCGCACCACAAGCGCGCTCTGTGGCAACGTCAGCGCAACCGTACGGCCCAAATCAAAATCACCTTGCGCGAACATGCCCGCCTTGATGCCCGGAGAGATTGCCAATTCGACATACACGCTGCCATTTCTCGATTGCGCATCCACCACAGGCGAGATTCTTCGAACCGTCCCGGGAACGGCATCACCTTGCGCCGAATTGAGCATTACTTTTTGCCCGATCCTGATTTTTTGCAACTGGCTGTCAGGCAACTCTGCGCGCCATTCCAGTTTGCCTTGTCGAATGAGCCGAAACAATTCACTGCCCGACTGCATGACCGCGCCCACCGTTGCGGTGCGGGCTGAGATCACGCCATCATCCGGCGTCAGCACACGGGTATAACCCAGCCTTAATTTTTGCGCTTCAAGACGCGCCTCCGCCGATTGCAGCTGGGCTCGTGCTATTTGTGCCGCCGTCAATTGTTGTATGGCCGCTTGTTCGCTCACCATGCCCTTTTCTCTGAGCGCCTTGGCACTGGCTTCCTTTACTTCAGCATCGGCCACACGCGCGCGCGCCTCCGCCACCGCCGCATGCTGCTGGTCTAATTCATTCAATACCATTTCATCTTCAAAACGTGCCAGCTGCTGCCCCTTCTTCACCGCATCTCCGACATTGGCTTCAACTTCAGCCAAACGCAGCCCAGCCACTTGCGCACCAACAATGGCTTCTTGCCATGCTTGCACATTGCCCGTCGCAGTAATTATTTGCGGCCAGTTGTGCATGGCGGGAGTGACAGTAGTCACTGTCAAAGCGGGTTTGGCTTGTTCTGCCATCTGTGCTTGGCCGGGACCGGCCAGCTTGACCACAACCAAGACAACTGCGGTAGCGATCAAACTCAAAATAATAATACGTGTGCGATTCAACATGCGCTCCCAAGGCAAAGAAATTCCATTATTAACTTCGAATCACGCATGATCATCTTCCTGATGTCGGCGAGCATGGCCGGGGAAAATACGGCGGATGACCACGAAAAATACCGGCACCAGGAACACGGCCAGCACGGTAGCGGCCATCATTCCGCCGATGACCCCGGTGCCTATCGCAATGCGGCCGTTCGCCCCCGCGCCGGTGGATATGGCCAGGGGCAATACGCCTAACATAAAGGCAATCGAGGTCATCAATATCGGACGGAATCTCAGACGGCTGGCTTCCACTGTCGCATCAATCAAGCCGAGGCCGCGTTCTTGCAGATCGCGCGCGAATTCAATAATCAGAATCGCATTTTTGGACGACAGACCAATGATCACGATCAGCCCCACTTTGAAATAAACGTCGTTTGGCAGGCCGCGCACGGTCACCGCCAGCAATGCACCCAGAATACCGATAGGCACCACCAGCAACACTGCTAATGGAATGGACCAGCTCTCGTAAAGCGCTGCCAGGCACAATAAAACGGCGATCAAAGACAGGCCAAAAAGCAACCCCGCCTGGCTGCCGGACAGGCGTTCCTCATATGAGGTTCCCGACCATTCAAAACCGAAACCCGGCGGCAATTGCGCGGCCACTTGCTCCATCGCCGCCAATGCCTCGCCGCTGCTGCGGCTGGGAGCGGGGCTGCCGGAAATTTTCATCGAAGGTAGGCTATTATAGCGATCCAGCTTGGGCGATCCGGCCACCCAGCGCGCCGTGGCAATTTCGGATAGGGGCATCATTGCGCCCTGAGCATTGCGTACCGGCAGGCGTAATATATTTTCGGGCGTTGCGCGCGTGCTGGCCTCCGCCTGCATTTGCACTCGCAGGATGCGCCCCTCGCGCACAAAGTCGTTAATGTAGGCAACACCGAGCGCGGATTGCAGGGTTTCATTCAACTCCGCCAGATCAATTCCCAATGCACGCGCTTTCAAGCGATTAATGTCCAGCAGCAGTTGTGGTCCTGCCTCTTGTCCTTCCGGACGCACACCGGCCAATGCCGGGTTCTGGCTGGCCATGCCCAACGCCATGTTGCGCGCTTCAAGCAATTTTTCGCGCCCCTGACCGGAACGATCCTGTAAGCGAAAATCAAACCCGCCGACCGCCGCCAACTCTGGAATGGGTGGCACGTTGATCGAGAAAATCATGGCTTGCTTGATGCGGAACAAAGTCATGTTGGCGCGTTGAACCACGGCACTCGCGGAATTTTCCGGCTTGGGGCGCTCATCCCAGTCCTTAAGCCGAATGAAAGCGATGGCCGCGTTCTGACCCCGGCCAAAGAAAGAGAAACCTGCCACGCCGATGACATGCTCCACCTCGGCCTGCTTGAGATAAAACTGTTCTACCTGGGAAAGAACCTCCAGCGTGCGTTCGCGCGTGGCGCCTGCGGGCAACTGAATCACGCTGATAAAATAGCCCTGGTCTTCCTCCGGCAAAAAACTGGTCGGCAAGCGCGAAAACAAGCCCACCACCGCCACCAGGATAACGGCGTAGATGATGAGATAGCGCCCGGTCTTGCCGATGACGTGACCCACACCCGATTTGTAGCGCTGCGTCGTGCGGCTGAAAAAACGGTTAAACCAACCGAGCAATCCAGTGCTGGGCATGACACTCTGTCCCGGCGTATGTTTCAGCAGCGTGGCGCACAGCGCTGGCGTCAAGGTCAACGCCATCAGCAATGAGAAGGATATGGTCAGGATCAGCGTGACTGAAAACTGGCGATAAATCGCTCCGACCGAGCCGCTGAAGAATGCCATCGGGATGAATACCGCAATCAGCACCAGCGTGATGGCGATAATGGCATTGATAATCTGCCCCATGGCCTTGCGCGTGGCGGCGCGCGGCGCCAGCCTTTCTTCGGTCATGATGCGCTCGACATTTTCCACGACCACAATGGCATCATCCACCACGATGCCGATGGCCAATACCATGGCAAACAGGGTCAGCGTGTTGATCGAGTAACCGATCACGTACAGTCCCAAGGTGGCTCCGATCAGGGAAACCGGCACAACAATAGTGGGGATGAGGGTGGCGCGGAGATTTCCCAGGAACAGGTACATAACCAGAAACACCAGCACCATCGCCTCGGCCAGGGTCTTCACCACCTCACGGATGGATATTTCAACAAAGCGGGAAGTATCATAAGGCACGACCCAATCGATGCCTTTGGGGAAAAACTTGGCCAGCTCGGTCATTTTGGCCTTGACCGCCCTGGCCGTGTCCAGCGCATTGGCGCCGGGCGCCAAACGAATGGCAATGGCCGAGGCCGGCTGACCATCGAGGCGTGCGGCCACCGAATAATCCTGCGCCCCCAGCTCGACCCGGGCCACGTCTTTCACGCGTACCGTAGAACCATCCGGGTTGGCGCGCACAATAACATTGCCGAATTCCTCGGGCGTGGACAACCTGCCTTTGGTCACAATAACTGCATTCAACTGCTGGCCGCTCAGTGCCGGCAACTGTCCCAACTCGCCCGTGGCCAGTTGCGTGTTTTGCGCGCGCACCGCCCGCGCAACATCACCCGGTGTCAGGTTAAACGCGTACAGCCGCTCTGGCTTGAGCCAGATCTGCATGGCATATTCGGTGCCGAACAGTATCCCTTCGCCCACGCCCGGCACACGGCGTATGCTTTCCAGCACGTTGGCCGCCGCATAGCTGCCGAGCGCCACGTTATCGCGGCTTTTGTCCGGCGAGACCAGTGTCACGAACATCAAATAATTGCGCGCCGATTTGGCCACGGACACGCCCAGCCGGCGAACATCTTCTGGCAGGCGCGCCTCGACGCGCTTGATGCGGTTCTGCGTTTCGACCGAGGCCATATCCAGATTAGTGCCAGACTCGAAAGTCAGCGTGATGGTGCCGCGCCCCAGCTCGGCGGATGAATCCATATAAAGCAGGTGCTCGATACCGTTCAGTTCCTGCTCAATCAAGGCGATCGCGGTTTCCTCGACCACTTGGGCGGAGGCACCAGAATAATTGACCGTGATAGCCAGAGCCGGTGGCGCCACTGCCGGATAAGATGTGACCGGCAAGCTGCGCAGTGCCAATCCGCCACCCAGCAGGATGACCAGGGCGATAACCCAGGCAAAGATCGGGCGGTCGATAAAGAATTTTGCGAACATGATGTAATCCTTACAGGTTGCTGTTCGCCTTGGGCGGAGTTGTACTGTCCCCTGTCTTCTGTCTTCTGTCCTCTGACAATGGCACCGCTTTCACCACGCTGCCCGGACGTGCTTTTTGCAGCCCATTGACGATCACCCGCTCGCCGCCTTGCAAACCCTCAGTGATAATAAAATCACTCCCTGCCATGCTGCCGGTCTTGACCGGTCGCGGTGTCACCTTTCCCTGCGCATCCACCACCATCACCATTTGCCCCTGGGGAGTTGCCTGAATTGCACGCTGCGGGAGTCGTATGGTGTTGTCAACGTCGGCCTGTGGCAGACGAACACTGACAAACATACCGGGCAGCAATTCGCGTTGCGGGTTGGGAAATACCGCGCGCAGGGAAACGCTGCCGGTGCCGGGATCAACCGCTAGATCGGCGAACAGCAGTTCTCCGGGCTGCGGGTAGATGCTGCCGTCTTCGAGAACAAGTTCGACCCTGGTCGATCTGCTGCGTTTCAACTTGCCCGCTTTGATCGCCTGCTTGAGACGCAAGAGATCAGCACCGGACTGATTAAAATTTGCGTAGAGGGGGTCGATTTGTTCTATGGTGGCCAAGTGCGTGGCCTCACTACGACCCACCAGCGCGCCTTCGCTGACTTTAGAGCGCCCGATGCGCCCAGCAATGGGTGCCGGCACACGGGTGTTTTTCAAATCTTCCTGCGCCTTGGAGAATACTGCATCGGCCTGCTTCACCTTGGCCTCGACCAGATCGTATCCCTGCTGGCTGACCGCCTTGGATTCAAGCAGTGACTGGTAGCGGGTCAATGTCTGCCTGGCATTTGCCAGCTCGGACTGGGCGGCATCAAAGGCAGTCTGGTAGTTAGCGGAATATATCTGATACAGCGCATCACCCTCTTTAACTTCACTGCCCTCGGTGAACAGCCGCTTTTCAACAATGCCTTCCACTCTGGCTCTCACCTCAGCCGTTCGATAAGCCTGCAGGCGTCCGGGCAGGTCTTGGGTCAGCACTCCCGAGCCCGGTGTGGCAGTCACCACGTCAACCTCTGGCGGCGGAGGGGCAGCACTCGCTTCTGGTTTTTTCTGAGTGTCGCCCTGTCCACACGCGGTAAGCAGTGCCGATACAAACAAGGCCGAAAAAAATACTTTGCTTGCCCAAATAAATTTGTCTTGTCTCATCTGCAACTCTCCTATTTGACATCTGCTGCGCTACGGCCCATGCGTGCCTTGCCATGTCTGTGTTATCTTGGTTTATCGGCAATCTGCTTCAAACCAGCCAGCGAAAATTCTGTGATGTGCTGAGCAGTCGCAGCGATTTCTTTTGCGTCATAACGCAGCTTGGGATGCAACCGCTGGATCACGGCGTAGCCATGACGATAAAACAAACACTGCCCGAAAATGCTGAACACGCAGCGGCGCGATGCGGCGGATGAAATTCTTGTCCCCGCCGCATCACGCACCAGTTCACCCACAAACTCGTGCAGCGGCGCGATCGCCTCCCGCACAATGCTATCCAGCGCCAGTGTGGGATTGATCAGTTCGTGCATAACCAGCCGGCATTGAGACGAACTTTTTTCATCCATAAGCTGCGTCAGAAAATCCTGAATAAAACGCTGCAAGCGCGCTTCCGCACAACCCTCGTGTGCCGCGTTGTCGCATAAGGCATGCAACGGCTCGAAATCAAGCGCTGCGCCAAACAATGCCTCTTTGCTGCTGAAGTGATAATTCACCGCCGCGAGGTTCACTTCGGCGCGGCGGCAAATTTCACGCACCGTCGCCCCCTGAAAGCCTTGTTCGGAAAATACCTCGCGCGCCACAATCAGCAAGCGCTCACGTGTACTTTCCGGTGTATCAGCCTTGGCATTCACCGCATTCAACTTTAAGAGATCTCTTGGTGTATGCATGATTGAGCGAGAATATCAAACACGTGTTTGAATTGCAACCCAATGATAGACTGCCGCCTTATTCCAATAGCATGCATAAGGTATCCCAGATGAATTTCCGCTTGCTCGGCCACGATGGTCAGGCCCGTCGCGGCACCCTGCAACTCGCCCACGGCACTATCGAAACCCCGGCCTTCATGCCGGTCGGCACATATGGCACGGTCAAGGCAATGTCGCCCCTCGAACTGCGTGAAATCGGCGCGCAGATTGTGCTGGGTAACACTTTTCATCTGTGGTTGCGCCCCGGACTGGAGGTGATCGAAGCCCATGGCGGCCTGCATCGTTTCATGGGCTGGGACGGGCCGATACTCACCGACTCGGGCGGTTTTCAAGTATTCAGCCTGGGGGCGTTGCGCAAGATCAGCGAGCAAGGCGTGGCGTTTCAATCACCGGTGAATGGCGACAAATGCTTTCTGACGCCGGAAGAATCGATGCGCATCCAGAAAGTGCTGAATTCCGACATCGTCATGATTTTCGATGAGTGCACCCCTTATCCGGCGGATGAGCCGACCGCAGCGCAGTCCATGCGCCTGTCCCTGCGCTGGGCGGAACGCAGCAAGCGTGCGCATGAGGGCAATGCCAATGCGCTGTTCGGTATCGTGCAGGGGGGTATGCATGAGCATCTGCGTGATGAATCGTTGGCGGAGCTGGTTAACATCGGCTTTGACGGCTTTGCTATTGGCGGCCTGTCGGTGGGTGAGCCCAAAGAAGATATGCTGCGTATTTTGCAGCACACTGCGCCGCAATTGCCTGCCGACAAACCACGCTACCTGATGGGCGTAGGCACGCCCGAGGATCTGGTGGCTGCGGTAGCGCAGGGCATAGACATGTTCGATTGCGTGATGCCGACGCGCAATGCGCGCAACGGCATGATGTTCACCCGCCACGGCGACATTAAAATAAAAAACGCCCAATACCGGATGGATATGCGCCCGCTGGACGAGCAGTGCGAATGTTACACCTGCCGCAACTTTACCCGCGCCTATCTGCACCATCTCCATCGTATCGGCGAGATTCTGGGGGCGCGGCTGAACACCATCCACAACCTGCACTATTATCAGGAGCTGATGGGCGAACTCCGCGTCGCCATTGCGGCCGGGCGGTTCAGCGCCTTTATTTCCGGCTTCAGGCAAGCCCGTATCGGTTCGTGATAGAATTCGCCGCTTCAAAATGTTAACTCGAGGACAGGCATCATGTTTATTAGCAATGCTTATGCACAAGCCGCCGGAACCCCATCAAGCGGAGGGATTATGGACTTTCTACCGTTGATCGGACTCGTTGCCGTATTTTATTTCATGATTCTGCGCCCGCAGCAGAAGCGGGCCAAGGAACAGAAAGTCATGCTGGCCGCTCTGCAAAAAGGCGATGAAATCGTTACTCTCGGCGGCGAGCTGGGCCGCGTGGTCAAGGTGGGCGAAAACTATATTAGCGTAGAAATCGCCGATAACGTTACCGTCCAAATCCAGAAAAACGCGGTGCAAACCGTGTTGCCCAAGGGAACGATCAAGTCGATTTAAGGTGCCGCAATGAATCAATACCCGCTTTGGAAATATTTGCTGATTTTTGTTACGCTTGCTCTGGGTCTGGTTTATACACTGCCCAATTTCTACGGCGAATCCCCTGCAGTGCAGGTTCTGCCCTTGCGTGCCAACCTCAAGGCCGATACTGCGCTTTTGCAACGGGTAGAAAATGCACTCAAGGCTGCCAGCCTCAGCCCGCAGGCAACCACATTGGACGCCACCAGCGTCAAGGCCCGTTTCAATGACACCGACAGCCAGCTCAAGGCCAAGGACATTCTGCAGGCGCAATTGGGTGAGGATTATGTCGTGGCGCTGAACCTGTTGCCGCGCTCACCGCAGTGGTTGACCGACATCAATGCATTACCCATGTATCTCGGCCTGGATTTGCGCGGCGGCGTCCATTTCCTGTTGCAGATAGACATGAAAGCCGCGCTGGACAAAGCGCTGGAATCCGCTTCCAGCGATATGCGCAGCACCCTGCGCGAACAGAATATCGCCTATTCCGGCGTCAGCCGCGAGGGCAAGCAGGTGACGGTCAAATTCCGCGATGCAGAAGCGCGCAGCAAAGGGGAAGACGAACTCAAGCAGCGTTTCAGCGGTTTATCTTTCAGCGAGCGGGATGAGGGCGGCGAATATCTGCTGCTGACCACACTCAAACCGGAAGAAGAAAAACGCATACAGGAAGCAGCGGTGCAGCAGAACCTGGTCACCTTGCGCAATCGCGTCAACGAGCTGGGCGTGGCCGAGCCAGTGATACAGCAGCAAGGAGCGGATCGCATAGTGGTGCAACTGCCGGGCGTGCAGGACACGGCGCGCGCCAAAGACATCCTGGGGCGCACTGCAACACTGGAAGTACGGCTGGTGGATGATCAGGTCAGCATGGGCGCTGCCGCGCCATTTGGCACAGAAATGTTCAAGGACAGGGACGGCTTCGCATTGCTGGTGAAGAAGAGCGTGCTTCTTACCGGCGAGCGCATCGACGATGCGCAACCTGGTTTCGACAGCAGTAGCAATGAACCGGCGGTACACATCAATCTGGATAGTATCGGCGCGCGCAAATTCAAGGAAGCGACCCGCGAAAACGTGGGCAAGCGCATGGCCATCATCCTGTTTGAAAAAGGCAAGGGGGAGGTCATTACCGCTCCGGTGATACGCGAAGAAATCGGCGGAGGGAGGGTGCAGATTTCCGGCCAGATGAGCACCGAAGAAGCCAAGGATGTGTCGCTGCTGTTGCGCGCCGGCGCGCTGGCGGCGCCAATGGAGATTGTGGAAGAGCGTACCGTCGGCCCCAGCTTGGGCGCGGACAACATCACGCGCGGCTTTCATTCCACCCAGATCGGCTTCACCGCCATTGCGATTTTCATGATCGTTTACTACCTGATGTTCGGTGGAATTTCCGTGCTGGCTTTGGGTGCCAACCTGTTGCTGCTGGTGGCGCTGCTGTCCATGCTGCAAGCCACGCTGACTTTGCCGGGCATGGCGGGTATCGCATTGACTCTGGGCATGGCGATCGATTCCAACGTCTTGATCAACGAACGTATCCGCGAGGAACTGCGCAACGGCATCACGCCGCAGGCTGCCATTCATGCGGGTTATGATCAGGCGTTCCGCACCATACTCGATTCCAATATCACTACCCTGATCGCGGGCATCGCGCTGTTCATGTTCGGCTCCGGCCCGATACGCGGCTTTGCCGTGGTGCTGTGCCTGGGTATCCTGACTTCAATGTTCAGTTCCGTGCTGGTATCGCGCGCGCTGGTTAATCTGATATATGGTCGCAAGCCGCGGTTGACCAAAGTCTCAATCGGCTAAGGAAGATATAACAATGGAATTTTTCAGAATCAAACACGACATCCCGTTCATGAGCTATGGGCGCTACACCACGGCCATTTCTTTGGTGACTTTCCTGTTGGCCGTATTTTTCTTGGCCACGCGCGGACTGAATTTGGGCGTTGATTTTACCGGCGGTTCGGTGATGGAATTTCATTACGCCCAGCCCGCCGACCTGAACCAGGTGCGCGGCCAATTGGCCGGCATAGGGCTGAAGGACGCGCAGGCGCAGAATTTCGGTTCCAGCAGGGATGTGTTGATCCAGGTGCCGCTCAAGCAGAATACCTCAGGCGCAAAACTGAGCGAGCAAGTGCTGGATACGCTGCGCCAGCATGATGCCAGCGTGGAAATGCGGCGCGTCGAATTTGTGGGTCCGCAGGTGGGCAAGGAACTGGTGGAGAATGGAGCCATGGCGCTGCTGCTGGTGTCGCTGGGCATAGCCGGCTACCTGTGGCTGCGCTTCGAATGGAAGTTCGGCGTGGCCGCGATTATCGCCAACTTGCATGACGTGGTCATCATACTGGGCTTCTTTTCCTTCTTTCAATGGGAGTTTTCGCTCTCCGTGCTGGCAGCGGTGCTGGCGGTGCTGGGTTATTCGGTAAACGAATCGGTGGTGGTGTTTGACCGGATACGCGAAAACTTCCGCAAGATGCGCAAAGCGGAGGTGGCCGAAATCATCGACAACGCCATCACGCGCACCATGTCGCGCACCATCATCACCCACGGCTGCACCCAGATGATGGTCACCGCCATGCTGTTGCTCGGCGGCGAGACCCTGCATTACTTCGCGCTGGCCTTGACCATAGGCATCCTGTTCAGCATTTACTCCTCGGTGCTGGTCGCCAGCCCCATCCTGATGTTGCTGGGCGTGACGCGCGAAGATTTTATCAAGCCGGAAAAAACGGCGGAACAAGCTCTGCCCTGATGGAGCTGCTCGCGTCCTTTATTGACCTTGTTCTGCATCTCGACACCCACCTGCTGGCGCTGACGCAGGAATACGGTGTCTGGGTATATGGCATCCTGTTTCTGATCATTTTTTGTGAGACCGGGCTGGTAGTAACGCCCTTTCTGCCGGGCGATTCACTACTGTTCGTGGCGGGCGCGCTGTGCGGGATGGGCGCATTGCAACTGGAGCTGCTTGTCCCGTTGCTGGTGCTGGCATCGTTCAGTGGCGACAACACCAACTATTGGATAGGACGGTTGTTAGGTTTGCGCTTGATTCAGCGCATGAACGGCAAATTTATCAAACGTGAACATCTGGACAAGACCCACGCCTTCTATGAAAAACACGGCGGCAAGACCATCATCGCCGCGCGCTTCCTGCCGATTGTGCGCACCTACGCGCCGTTTGTGGCAGGTGTCGGGCTAATGCGCTATCGGCTGTTTGTGCTGTTCAGCGCGCTGGGCAGTGTGCTGTGGATCTGTTTCTTCACCGTTGGCGGCTATTTTTTAGGCAACATCCCGGTGATCAAGGACAACATCACCGTGATGATTCTGGCTATCGTTTTTATTTCCATTCTTCCCGCGCTATTCCAGTTCATACGTCGCCGCAAACAACAGGCCGGTTAATCTGTCGCTGACGTTCTAACGCCCTTCAGCTTCCCCGCGTCCCAATTGGCTAGGGCCCAATCCCATATCGTTGACAAATCATAACCCGCCAGTTCAGCAGGCGGCTCCTGACCTAAAAATGCCAGCACGCGCAGCAACGTGCTAACCGGCTTGCCGATGTGTACTGGCGAGGCGAGTGTCTGCTTGCTCAGTTTTTCGCCTTGTGCATTCACCGCGATGGGCAGGTGTGTGTAGGCTGGGGTAACTAACCCCAGCAGCCGTTGCAGGTAAATTTGGCGTGGCGTGGATGCAAGCAGGTCGGCGCCGCGCACGACGTGCGTGATGCCCTGGAAGGCATCATCCACCACCACTGCCAGTTGGTAAGCGAACAGCCCGTCAGCGCGCAACACCACGAAATCACCAATCTCATCTTCCAAAGATTGTGCGATGCGCCCTTGCAAAGCATCGTCGATTTTCATTACCTCGGCCTTGGTACGCACGCGCCATGAGCGAGCCTGCCTGCCTTGCACCAAAGGGTGGTAAATGCCATTGCGGCATGTTCCGGGATAAATCTGCCCTTCGATGCCATGCAGCGCCGAATCGGCAATCTCCTTGCGGCTGCACGCGCAGGGGTAGACCATGCCGCTATGCTGCAAGCTGTGCAGCGCCTCTTCGTAAGCTGCCGTGCGCTGGCTTTGGTAAAGAATGGGTTCATCGCTATGCAGGCCAAAGCATTCCAGTGAGCGCAGGATGTCATCCGCAACGCCCGGCACAGTGCGCGGCGTGTCGAGGTCTTCGATGCGTACCAGCCAGGTTCCGTGATGATGTTTTGCGGCGAGATAACTGCCTGCGGCAGCGACCAGCGAGCCGAAGTGGAGTGGGCCAGTGGGGGAGGGTGCAAAACGCCCGCGATAGTTAGGTGAGGATTGCATTCGGTCGTAGGTTGGGTGGAGCGTAGCGATACCCATTCTACGCCGACAGGCAAGATTGCAAGGATATTCCAGTTTTTCTTGTTAAACCCAGATAATCCATTAGGGATGAAACGCCGTTGTAGGGGCGCGATAAATCGCACCCCTACAAAGCACGGACGACCTAACGGATAATCCGGGTTAAAACTCAACGTCAAATTCAACTACTGTGCAGGCATCGCGTTCGCTGCCGGTATGATAGTCTTTAATGATTGTCCCATGACCTATACGCTTGCGGTTTCCTCCCCATGTTGCCACCACAGGCGTGTCTGACGGGAACTGCTGCAGGAACTGTATAAGCTCCTTGGCTGTGGGAGTAGCGAAGTTGATATAATCAAGCTTGTTATTAAATGTCTTACTCCGTTTCAGATCCATAATTTTTGCTCTCCCAAATATAGCTATTATTTTATAGCTGGTTAGGTTTTATGCGACAACAGCCTCTTCCGTAAACTCCAGCTTAACCTTGCCCTCTGCATCCACATCCACCGTCACCTTGCCGCCATTGGCCAGCCTGCCGAACAAAAGCTCATCGGCCAGCGCGCTGCGTATCGTGTCCTGAATCAGGCGCGCCATCGGGCGGGCACCCATCAGCGGGTCGAACCCGGTTTTGGCGAGATAGTCTTTCAGCGCATCGGTAAACACCACATCCACTTTCTTTTCGTGCAGTTGCTCCTCAAGCTGCATCAGGAATTTGTCTACCACGCGCAGAATAACTTCTTTATCCAGTGCTGAGAAGGAAATGATGGCGTCCAGACGGTTACGGAATTCCGGCGTGAACATGCGCTTGATGTCGGCCATTTCGTCACCCGAAGCCGAGCTCTTGCTGAAGCCAATCTGCGTCCTGCTTAACGCTTCGGCGCCGGCATTGGTGGTCATGATGATCACCACATTGCGGAAATCCGCCTTGCGCCCATTATTGTCGGTGAGCGTGCCGTGATCCATCACTTGCAGCAGGATGTTGAAAATATCCGGGTGCGCCTTCTCTATTTCGTCCAGCAGCAGCACGCAATGCGGCTGTTTGCTGATAGCTTCAGTCAGCAGTCCGCCCTGGTCGAAACCGACATAGCCGGGCGGCGCCCCTATCAGGCGCGACACGGCGTGACGCTCCATGTATTCCGACATATCAAAGCGGTGCAAGGGCATGCCCATGACATACGCCAGCTGGCGTGCGACCTCGGTTTTGCCCACACCAGTAGGACCTGAAAAGAGGAAGCTGCCAATGGGTTTTTGCGGATTTCCCAAGCCGCTACGCGACATTTTGATGGCCCGTGCCAGCACGTCGATGGCGGCATTCTGGCCGAACACGGTGGCCTTTAGATCGCGATCCAGCGTCTTCAAGGTATTGCGGTCATCCGAAGAAACGGTGCGCGGCGGAATGCGGGCGATTTTGGCGATGATCTCCTCGATCTCGTGCTTGCCGACCACCTTCTTCTGCTTGGATTTGGGCAGGATGCGTTGCGCCGCGCCCGCTTCGTCTATCACGTCAATCGCCTTGTCCGGCAGATGTCGGTCATTTATAAAGCGGGCAGAAAGCTCGGCGGCGCTGGTCAACGCGGCGGCGCTGTATTTGATGCCGTGGTGGGTCTCAAAGCGCGGCTTCAAACCTTTAAGGATTTCGATAGTCTGCTCCACTGACGGCTCGGGCACATCCACTTTCTGGAAGCGCCGCGACAGCGCATGATCCTTCTCGAAAATTCCGCGATACTCCTGGTAGGTGGTCGCACCAATGCATTTCAGCGCACCGCTGGACAGCGCAGGCTTGAGTAAGTTGGACGCATCCATCGTGCCGCCAGAGGCGGCACCCGCGCCTATCAGGGTATGGATCTCATCGATAAACAAAATAGCGTTAGGCGCATCGGCCAGTTCTTTGAGCACCGCTTTCAGACGTTGCTCAAAATCACCGCGATATTTAGTGCCAGCCAGCAATGCACCCATGTCCAGCGAATAGACATGAGCATCTTTGAGAATTTCCGGCACATCTTTTTCCGTAATGCGGCGCGCCAAACCTTCGGCGATTGCGGTCTTACCCACGCCAGCTTCGCCGACCAGCAGCGGGTTGTTCTTGCGCCGTCTGCATAGTGTTTGAATGACCCGCTCCAGCTCGATTTCGCGCCCGATCAGCGGATCAATCTTGCCAGCCAGTGCCTGGGCGTTGAGATCGAGCGTATAGTCATGCAGCGCGCCCTTCTGCCCCGCATCCTGCTCTGTCTCCGCATCCGCCCCCGGTTTCTGAGTGCCGGGCTGAGTGACTTTATTGATGCCATGGGCGATGTAGTTCACCACGTCCAGCCGGGTAATGGCACGCTGATTAAGGAAAAATACCGCGTGAGAATCCTTCTCGCTGAACAAGGCAACCAGTATGTTGGCTCCGGAGACCTCTTTTCTGTTAGTGGATTGCACATGCAGGATGGCGCGCTGAATGACGCGCTGGAATCCAACGGTTGGTTGCGTATCCACCTCGTCGCTGCCGGGCGCCAGGGGCGTATGGGTATTGATGAAGTCGGCCAGCACCGCACGCAACTCTTCAATGTCCGCGCCACAGGCACGCAACACATGCGCCGCCGAAGGATTGTCCAGCATGGCCAGCAGCAGGTGCTCCACCGTGATAAATTGATGCCGTTTCTGGCGCGCTTCAACGAACGCCAAGTGCAGGCTGATTTCAAGTTCTTGCGCGATCATGTTTATGTTGCCTCCAGTTCACATCGTAGCGGATGTCCATGCTGCTTGGCAAATGCCGATACCTGCGCCACCTTGGTTTCCGCGATATCCTTGGGATATACACCGCATACTGCGGAACCCCCCTGATGTACTTCGAGCATCACTTGCGTGGCGCGTTCACGATTCATGGCAAAAAAAGTTTGCAAAACTTCGATGACAAAATCCATGGTTGTGTAATCGTCGTTAAAAAGCACCACCTTGTACAGTTTGGGTGGCTTGCTCTTGCTCCGCTCCACTTCCAGCAGGGATGAATTGTCGTGTTTCGTTGCCATTATTATCGTCAATAGTACATTATGGATGGGCAGTAAGTTGGGTGATTAGCGGGGCTTTTCAAGTATTTCATAAAAATATTTGCATTAAGTACTTGACGATACGGGTCGAACAGGAGTAAAAAGCGCGTGGGTGTTTGAATCAAGTTACCTGCAGTACTGGTTTTGCCATGTGCGGTCTTGGAATTCAAACAGTTTAACGGGAATCCACCCGGTTTTTTAGTTAAGGAAGTAAGACATGGCAAACGGTACAGTTAAGTGGTTCAACGACGCAAAAGGTTTTGGCTTTATTACTCCGGATGATGGCAGCGAAGATCTGTTCGCGCACTTCTCCGCAATCAATATGAGCGGTTTCAAATCTCTCAAAGAAGGCCAGAAGGTTACCTTTGACATCGTTCAAGGCCCTAAAGGCAAGCAAGCTTCCAACATTCAGGCTCCTTAATCGGTTCTTGAGTTGGTAAAAAAGCCCGGTGCGAAAGTGCCGGGCTTTTTCGTTTCGTGAACTGGAATCACATGTGGTTGATGATGGCTTCCCCGAATGCCGAGCAAGGCACTTGTTTCGCCCCGTCCATCAGCCGCGCAAAATCATAGGTCACGGTCTTCGCGCCAATTGCGCCGTTCATACCCTTGATGACGAGGTCGGCCGCTTCCAGCCAGCCCATGTGGCGCAGCATCATTTCTGCCGAAAGGATCAGCGAGCCGGGATTGACGTAATCCTTGCCCGCATATTTGGGGGCCGTGCCGTGCGTGGCTTCAAACATCGCCACGCTGTCGGACAGGTTCGCTCCCGGCGCGATGCCGATGCCGCCCACTTCTGCCGCCAGCGCATCGGAGATGTAGTCGCCGTTCAGATTCAAAGTGGCGATCACGTCATATTCCGCCGGGCGCAGCAGAATTTGCTGCAAGAAGGCATCGGCGATCACGTCTTTGATGATGATGCCGTTCGGTAATTTCAGCCATGGGCCACCATCAATTTCCACGCCGCCGAATTCGCGTTTGGCCAGTTCGTAACCCCAGGTCTTGAAACCCCCTTCGGTGAACTTCATGATGTTGCCCTTGTGTACCAACGTAACCGATTTGCGTTTGTTGTCGATGGCATATTGGATGGCGCGACGGATCAGGCGCTCGCTGCCTTCGCTGGAAACCGGCTTGATGCCTATGGCGGAAGTAGCCGGGAAGCGGATTTTTTTCACGCCCATTTCATTTTGCAGGAATGCGATCATTTTTTTCGCCTCGGGAGAACCGGCTGCCCACTCGATACCGGCGTAGATGTCCTCGGTGTTTTCGCGGAAGATCACCATGTCCACTTTTTCCGGAGCCTTCACCGGGCTGGGCACGCCCTTGAACCAGCGTACCGGGCGCAAACACACATATAAATCCAGCATCTGGCGCAAGGCCACGTTGAGCGAGCGGAAGCCGCCGGAGATGGGCGTGGTGAGCGGGCCTTTGATGGACACCACATACTCGCGCACTGCCTGTACCGTTTCATCCGGCAACCAGTTGTCGTTGCCATACACCTTCACCGCTTTTTCGCCCGCGTAGACTTCCATCCAGGAAATTTTGCGCTTGCCGCCGTAGGCTTTTGCCACTGCCGCATCCACCACATGCATCATCGGCGGGGTGATGTCAACACCGATGCCATCGCCTTCTATGAACGGGATGATGGGCTGATCTGGAACATTCAGCGAGTTATCTTTGTTAACGGTTATTTTCTGGCCTTGCTGCGGCACTTTTATGTGTTGGTACATTTGATTCTCCGGTAGAAACCTTGCGCCGACTCTGAACCACTTGCGCGGCTTGCGGATTATATCGCGCTTCCCGATTTTTATCCCGCCGGGCGGTCGAATGCCGGATGAATTGCAACCCGGCATCTGACGTGAGGCTGCTGTATAATGCCCGTCCTTTGTTTATCGCCCTTGCTATCGGGGAAAGCCATGCCTATTTATGAGTATCGTTGCAGCAGTTGTGGTGTGCAGAAGGATGTTCTGCAAAAAATCAGCGATGCGCCGCTGACCACCTGCCCCGCATGTGGTAAAGCCACATTCAGCAAGCAGCTTTCGGCTGCCGGTTTTCAGCTCAAGGGCAGCGGCTGGTATGCCACTGACTTCAAGAGCGCGGGCAGCAAGCCGGATACCAAGTCCGAAGCCAAACCCGAGTCGGCTCCAAGCGTTGCAGCCACCCCCGCCACGCCGCCAACAGGTGGTGGCGCGTGAAAAAATATTTACTGACCGGGCTGCTGGTCTGGGTTCCGCTCGGCATCACCATCTGGGTGTTGGACCTGACCATCGGTACGCTCGATCAGAGCCTGTTGCTGCTGCCCGAACAATGGCATCCGGACCGCTTGCTCGGTATTCATATCCCCGGTTTGGGTGTGATTCTTACCGTGGCGATCATAGTCGGCACCGGTTTGCTGGTGCGCAATGTTCTGGGGCAGCGCCTGTTGCGCTACTGGGAAAACCTGCTGCACCGCATCCCGGTGGTGAACAGCATTTACCACGGCGTAAAGCAGGTGAGCGATACCTTGCTGTCCAGCAGCGGGCAATCGTTTCGCAAGGTGTTGCTGGTGCGCTACCCGCACCCACAGGCATGGGCGCTGGCGTTTCAGACCAGCATTCCGGGCGAGGTGGCACAACGGCTGGAAGATGAGCATGTGGGGGTGTTCATTCCCACCGCCCCCAGTCCGGTGAACGGATTTTATTTTTATGTGCGCAAAGCTGACACCATAGAGCTCAACATCAGCGTGGATGTGGCGCTGAGATCCATTGTTTCCATGGGGGTAGTGGCTCCCCCTGCCAGCACCCAACCGATCATCAAATCCGATTAAATATTTTCCAATTTTTACCAGAACAACTTAAATATGCGAACTCACTACTGCGGGCAACTTAATGTTGCCAACCTCGGCCAGACTGTCACTTTGTGCGGCTGGGCACACCGCCGCCGCGACCACGGCGGCGTAATTTTCATAGACCTGCGCGACCGTGAAGGTCTGGCGCAAGTCGTTTGCGATCCCGATCGCGCCGATATGTTCAAAATTGCCGAATCGGTGCGCAACGAATTCGTTTTGAAAGTAACCGGACGTGTGCGGCGTCGCCCGGAAGGCACCACCAACAGCAACCTCGGTAGTGGCGAAATTGAAATCCTGTGCCATGACATTGAAGTGCTGAACGTGGCGCTTACGCCGCCGTTCCAGCTGGACGACGAAAACCTGTCCGAAAACGTGCGCCTGACCCATCGCGTGATTGACCTGCGCCGTCCGCAAATGCAAAAGAATATGATGTTGCGCTACAAAACTGCGATGTCCTTCCGCCGCTTTCTCGACGAAAAGGGTTTTATAGACATTGAAACGCCGATGTTGACCAAGAGCACGCCGGAAGGTGCGCGTGATTATCTGGTGCCGTCGCGCGTCCATGCCGGCGAGTTTTTCGCACTGCCGCAATCGCCGCAACTGTTTAAGCAATTGCTGATGGTGGCCGGTTTCGACCGTTACTACCAGATCACCAAGTGCTTTCGCGACGAAGACCTGCGCGCCGACCGCCAGCCGGAATTTACCCAGATAGACGTCGAGACCTCGTTCCTGTCCGAAAAAGAAATCATGGGGCTGATGGAAGACATGATCCGCACCGTGTTCAAGGAAGCGCTGGGCGTCGCTCTGCCCAATCCCTTCCCGCAAATGACTCACGCTGAAGCGATGGCGCGCTTCGGCTCCGACAAGCCCGACCTGCGCGTGACGCTGGAGCTGACCGATGTCACCGATGCGGTTAAGGATGTGGCCTTCAAGGTGTTTTCCACCCAGGCGAATTCGCCGGATGGCCGCGTGGCGGCATTGCGCATACCGGGTGGCGCAGCATTCACGCGCGGCGAGATTGATGAATATACCAAGTTCGTCGGCATCTATGGTGCGAAGGGGCTGGCCTACATCAAGGTCAATGACGTGACCCAGTTAAACGAGACCGGCCTGCAATCGCCCATCGTAAAAAATCTCAACGCAGCCGCGCTGAAAATCATCATGCAGCGCACTGGTGCGGCCAATGGCGACCTGATTTTCTTTGGTGCGGACAAGGCCAAGGTGGTCAACGATGCACTCGGCGCGTTGCGCGGCAAAATCGGCCACGAAAAAAATTATGTCAGCGGCGCGGCATGGACACCGTTGTGGGTGGTGGACTTCCCGATGTTTGAATACGATGACGAAGCCAAGCGCTGGAATGCCTGCCATCATCCGTTCACTGCGCCCAAGGACGAACATCTGGCGTTACTGGAAACTGACCCGGGCAAGTGTCTGTCCAAGGCTTACGATCTTGTCTTGAACGGTTCTGAAATCGGCGGTGGCTCGGTGCGTATCCACAAGGAAGAAGTGCAGAGCCAGGTGTTCCGCGCGCTTAACATCGGCGCGGAAGAAGCACAACTCAAGTTCGGCTTCCTGCTCGATGCGTTGCAATACGGCGCACCGCCACACGGCGGCTTGGCGTTCGGGCTAGACCGCATCGTGGCGATGATGACCGGTTCGGAATCCATCCGCGATGTGATTGCCTTCCCCAAAACGCAGCGCGCGCAATGCCTGTTGACGCAGGCGCCCAGCCCGGTCGATGAAAGACAGTTGCGCGACTTGCACATCCACCTGCGCAAACAAACGCAGACTACGGTGGAAGTGGAAAAGGCCTAGCGACGATGTACCGCCACAGCCGGTTTTGGCTGTTATTCGGGCTGCTGCTCTGCCTGCCATGGGCAGCGCAGGCAAATGACCATCGCTCCGATAATAATAGTAACGCTACACTGGCATTTATCAGCGTGGCCGAATGGCCGCCGGAAGCCCGCGCTACCTTGCGTCTTATCAAACAAGGCGGGCCGTTTCCTTACCCGCGCGATGGTGTAGTGTTTGGAAATTTCGAGCAGCGCTTGCCCAAACACGCACGCGGCTACTACCACGAGTACACAGTGCAGACGCCGGGTGCGCGCAATCGCGGTGCGCGACGGATTGTGTGTGGCACACCGGTTGAGTGTTACTACAGCGCTGACCATTACCAAACATTCCGGCGCATTAAGGAGTAAGCCATGAATACTTTGTGTACGCGCTTGCAGAACGGGGATGAAGCCGGGATTTATCAGCTAAATTGTAGTGCAGATGAATTGCGCATTGCCGCTGCGCAGGCGGCGTTGTCACTATTCGAGGCGGACTTGTCTGCGGTGCAGGGCAAGGGGGAATTTCTCGCGGCCATCGCGCAAGCGGTCAAGGCGCCGGACTGGTTCGGCACCAACTGGGATGCACTGGCCGATGCGCTGGGGGATTTTGCTTGGTCGAATGTTTCCGGGTCAACTGTTTCCGGGCAGCCCGCTGCCGGGTATGTGCTGTTGTTGCATGACGGTGGAGATACCCTCGGTCTGTCTGCCGCAGATCACAAGATTGTCATGGAAATTTTTTCTGGCACAGTGGATTTCTGGAAATCGCAGGACAAGCCGTTCTGGGTGTTTTTCTGTTAGCTCATTGCATGCCATACAAGCTACCCGTTTCGGCCTTGGTCGTGATTTATACGTCCGCTCTCGAAGTGCTGCTGCTGGAACGCGCAGACCATCCCGGTTATTGGCAGTCGGTCACGGGGAGTCAGGACGAAGGGGAAACTTTGCGCGAAACAGCGGTGCGCGAAGCATATGAGGAGACCGGGTTGGATGCCAGTTTGCATAAGCTGACCGATTGGCAGATACAGAATGTTTATGAGATTTATGCCAAGTGGCAACACCGCTATCCACCCGGCATCACGCATAATACTGAGCATGTGTTCGGGCTGGAATTATCTGGCAAGTTACCCGTCCAACTTTCGCCGCGTGAACATTTAAGCTATAAATGGATGCCGTGGCAGGAAGCAGCAGCGGAAGTTTTTTCACCAAGCAATCGTGTGGCGATTTTGCTATTACCCGAAAGAGTGAGTCATGCCTGAAATGAAAATTTCAATTGCTTACGATCATCCTCGCGGCAACGTCGGTTGCAGCACGGAACGAGCGTGGGCGAAGAAACCGCGCGAGACAAACCCAGAAGAGCGGGTAGAGTTGATCGCGCGCATCAAGAAATTGCTCAAGCAACAGGACGCAGTGCTGGTCGCGCACTATTACGTGCATCCTGATTTACAGGATCTGGCCGAGGCGACCGGCGGCATAGTGTCCGATTCGCTCGACATGGCTAACTTTGGCCATGAGCATCCTGCCAAAACCATCGTCGTGGTGGGTGTGCGCTTCATGGGCGAGACGGCCAAGATACTCAACCCTGAAAAAAGAGTTCTGATGCCCGACTTGGAGGCGGAATGCTCACTTGATCTGGGTTGCCCGGCGGACGAGTTCGCTGCCTTCTGCGATGCACACCCGGATCGCACGGTGGTGGTGTATGCCAATACCAGCGCGGCGGTCAAGGCGCGTGCCGACTGGATGGTGACCAGCTCCATCGCATTGCCCATCGTCAAACATCTCAAGGAGCGCGGCGAGAAAATCCTGTGGGCGCCGGATCGCCACCTGGGTCATTATATTCAGCAACAGACCGGCGCGGACATGCTGCTGTGGCAAGGGTCGTGCGTGGTGCATGACGAGTTTAAAGCCAAAGAATTGGCGGCGCTCAAGGCACAACACCCGCACGCCAAAGTGCTGGTGCATCCGGAGTCACCGCCTGCCGTGGTAGCCCTGGCGGACGTTGTGGGTTCCACCACGCAACTCATCAAGGCCACACAAAATTTGGATGCACGCGAATTTATTGTCGCCACCGATAACGGCATCCTGCACAAGATGAAAGCTTTATCGCCTAACAAGGTGTTTCTGGAAGCGCCCACCGCCGGTGATGGCGCGACCTGCACCAGCTGTAACCACTGCCCGTGGATGGCGATGAACGGATTGGCGAATCTGGCCGAGGCGCTGGAAAGCGGCCTGAATGAAATTCATGTTGATCCGGCCATAGGACGGCGCGCCAAAGTGTCTATCGAACGGATGCTGGAATTTGCGCGCCAGATCAACTTGCCGACGCGCGGCATAGGCAACGCCTGAGCCGCGCAGATTGAGTGCCTGCCGTGACCACACTGACCATCGCCACCTACAATATCCACAAGGGGCTTTCGCATTTCAAACGACGCATGGTGTTGCACGAATTGCGTGAGCGTCTGCGCGAACTCAATGCCGACATTGTGTTTCTGCAGGAGGTGCAGGGCGAGAGCAATGGCCATGCACGACGCCATCGCAACCACCCCGCGCTGCCGCAATATGAGTTTTTGGCTGACCAGATTTGGCCGCATCATGCTTATGGAAAAAACGCGGTCTATGGCGAAGGCCATCACGGCAATGCCATTCTGAGCCGCTACCCGATTGCACGCTGGGATAATCAGGATGTTTCCGCGCACCGCTTTGAGAGTCGCGGCTTGCTGCATTGCGAAATTCCCTTGCCCGATGCCAGTCATCCGCTACATTGCATTTGTGTTCATTTCGGATTGTTTGCGGGCGGGCGCGACAGGCAATTCAACGCGCTGGTCGAGCGCATCAAACAGATGGTGCCGCCGGATGCGCCGATGATTGTTGCCGGTGACTTTAACGATTGGCGCAATCACGCCAGCCGCTTGCTGGCGCAGGAATTGCAATTGCATGAGGTGTTTGAAGTAATCCACGGAAAACCGGCGCGCAGCTATCCGGTCGGCATGCCCTTGCTGCGCATGGATCGTATTTACGTGCGCGGGATGGGCATTCAGCATGGCGAGGTGCATGCACATCATCCGTGGAACAAAATTTCCGACCATGCCGCTCTGTCCGCCACACTTATCCTGTCATGAGTAATACCCATCTGGTTGACGGCCACACCCTGACCCTGTTGCGCAACGGTGAGGAATATTTTCCGCGCCTCATTGCGGCGATAGACGGCGCGGCCCGTTCGATTTATCTGGAAACTTATATTTATGCCGCTGACGCCACTGGGCGCAAGGTCTCGGATGCTTTGCAGCGCGCGGCCAAACGTGGCGTAGCGGTGCGTCTGCTGCTGGACGGTTACGGTTCGGCTGATTTACCGCAGCAGTGGATAGACGAAATGCGTGCAGCAGGCATGGAGGTGTTGTGGTTTCGCAAGGAAATCGGGCGTTTCAGTTTTCACCGCTACCATCTGCGCCGTTTGCACCGCAAACTGGCGCTGGTGGATGAGCGAATTGCTTTTGTCAGCGGATTAAACATCAACGATGATGTGCCGGGTGAGCCGATTACCGCACCGCGCCTGGACTACACCATTGAATTGCAGGGCGCTACGGTAGCGAAAATATGTGTTGCCATGCAGCGCTTGTGGATGCTGGTGTCGTGGGCGAAATTGCGGCGGCAGCGTGTGCATACCAAGCCGCAGGCCGCGCCTGGCCATACTGCGCAAAATAAGGTGACCTTCCTGATGCGCGATAACTTGCGCCATAGGCGCGACATCGAGCATGCTTATCTTAAAGCCATTACCGGAGCGCAGCGCGAAATCATCATTGCCAACGCCTATTTTCTGCCCGGGATACGCTTGCGCCGCGCCTTGTCAGATGCGGCGCGGCGCGGGGTGCGCACCGTGCTGCTGTTGCAAGGGCAAGTGGAATACCGGTTGCAGCATTTTGCCACGCTTGCGCTGTACGACCAGTTGCTGGGCGCGGGTGTGGAGATTTATGAATACCACATCAGCTTTCTGCATGCCAAGGTTGCGGTAGTGGATGGCTATTGGGCGACCGTAGGCTCTTCCAATATCGACCCGTTCAGCCTGTGGTTGGCGCGCGAAGCCAATCTGGCGGTGAGCGATGCGGGGTTTGCCGCAGCGTTGCGCGCCAGCTTGATGCATGAGATTGCGCACGGCGCCCGCCCGGTTTCCCACTCATCGTGGCGCAAGCATGGGCTATGGCTGCGCTTGCAGATGCGTGTCAGTTATGCCGTAGTGCGTTTTCTGAGCGGCGTGACCGGTTATGCGCGCGATCGTGATGATGTTTAACGCGGCTTCCGGTTGGGCGATCAAGCGGTGTGCATGTATAATTCAGAAAGAGCCTGTAGCTGGTAGCCAAGCGGGTTTTGCTACCAGCTACACGCTACCGGCTACCAGCCTAATAATTTTGGGGGTGGAATTTGATAGAACGCAGTATGGGTACGATTTCCAGGTTCATGAAACAAGTTACGCTGGGCGGCTTGCTGATAGGCCTGTCCATTTTTTCTCTGCTGTTTGCTTTTTTATTGATCTTCGTCTTGTCCGGTGTGGTGCGCGACCGCGCAGTGCAAAACCTAGCGCACGACGATGTGCAGCAGGTTTCCCGGCTGGTGTTTCAGAGTTTGTATTCGGCCATGCGCAAGGGTTGGAACAAGCAGGAAATCGAGGAAGTGATCGGGCGGCTGAATACATCCGCGCCCGGGCTTTCAATCCGGGTATATCGCGGCGAGATAGTCGAGCGCCAGTTCGGCGCGATGCCCGGCGAACACGCTGAAGTCTCCGCCGATATTGTGCTGGCGGCAGCTCTGCGCGACGGCAAAGATGCGGTACTGTCTCCTAATAAAGAGACGGTGCGTTATCTGTATCCGCTACTCGCCTCCGAAGAATGCCTGGTTTGCCACACTCAGTCCTTTGTGGGTGCCGTGCATGGGGTGATAGACATCACCTATCCGATCAGGGGCCTTAAGGTATCGGTCGGCCAGATAATCAACCCTATCATCGGCTACTTCCTGCTGATAATGGGGCTGGTGTTCGCGCTGTTGTATGTCTTATTGCGCAAACTGGTGGCGCTGCCGATTGCCAATCTGGTCGGCGTGATGAAAAAAATCACTCACGAAACGGATTTCAGCCATCGCGTGGCCGGGAATCGCTGGATAGTCGAGCTGCAACACCTGTCGGAATATTTTAACCGCCTGCTGGGCACGGTGCAGGAATATAACCGCCAGATAGAGGAGCTGTCGGTGCGCGACCCGCTGACCGGAGCGTATAACCGGCGCAAATTCGAAGAGGCTATCGACTATGAATTGACGCGCGCTGAACGACATCAGCAGGTTTTTTCCATCATCATGGCCGATCTGGATGATTTTAAGTTCGTCAATGACACATATGGCCATCCGGTGGGCGATATGGCGCTGAAGAAACTTACTTTTTTGCTTGAATCCTGCCTGCGCAAGGGCGATCTGCTGGCGCGTCTGGGCGGTGACGAGTTTGCCGTAATTTTACCGGGAACGCCTGCCGCCAATGCCCTGCAAGTGGCAAACAAGTTGCATCAAACCATGGCCAGCGAGGATCTTGAATTGCCGGTGGGTAAAGTTAAACTTGCCGCCAGTTTTGGCATAGTGAGCTACCCCGATGACGGCAAGACCATGGTGGAATTACAGACGGCGATGGATGTGGTGCTGTACCAGGCAAAAAATCAGGGTAAGAACCAGGTAGCCACAACTGCATCCGGGCAGGGTAGTGCCATGCGCAGCATCTTCCATTGGGGTAATTTCATTCGCCGCGCCTTGCAGGAAAATCGGGTCGAGGCATTTTTGCAACCCATCGTGGATTTGCGCAGCGGCCACATATTGGCCTATGAGGCGCTGGCGCGCATCAGAGATGGAGAAGATGTCATCGCCGCCGAGCATTTCATCGGGGTGGCGGAGGATCTGGGTATGATCATGGAAATTGACCTGTGCGTGTTCCAGCAAGGGCTACAGAAAATTAACCGGCTGCATGAGGAGCGTCATCAGCAGCAACCTAAGATGTTTTTTAATCTGTCCGCACGAACCTTTGGCGATACCGGTTGGATGCGCTCTATCCCCGATCAACTGATGCAAGCCGGCATTCCCTGCGACCGGGTGGTGATTGAAATAACCGAGCGTGAGGCCCTGCCGCATTTGAATCAGATCAGGGGCGTAATCGACGAGCTGCGCCACAAAGGCATTTCATTTGCACTGGACGATTTCGGCAGCGGCTTCTCCTCGTTCCTGTATTTAAAATATCTCGCCATGGACTATGTGAAAATTGAGGGCAGCTTCGTGCGTCAGATTGCCGTGGACGAGCGCGACCGCATCATGGTTACCCACATCCACCAGGTGGCCAAGGAGTTTGGCCTGAAAACCGTGGCCGAGTTCGTTGAGGACGAGGAAACCGCCAAGATCCTGGCGGAGATCGGCGTGGACTATGCCCAGGGTTTTTACTATGGACATCCTGCACCAGGAGCTGCCTGAGCGCGCTTCCCGCCTGATTCATAAATGCGCCATCAGTCCCCAACATCCGAGCGCCCGCCCCGTGCCGGCTGGAGTGTTATCCGCACCCTGCTGCCTTATCTATTGGAGTTCAAAGGGCGCGTCGCGCTGGCGCTGACGCTGCTGGTTCTGGCCAAGCTGGCCAATGTGGCAGTGCCCTTGATGCTCAAGGAAATCGTGGATGCGCTGAACCAGCCCCGTGCCGCGTTAATGGTTCCGGTATTCCTCGTGCTCGGCTATGGCCTGTTGCGCTTGCTCAGCACATTGTTCGGCGAGTTGCGCGATGCGGTATTTGCCAAGGTTACCCAGCGCGCTATTCGGCGCGTTGCGCTTCAGGTATTCGCGCATCTGCATAGCCTCAGCCTGCGCTTTCATCTGGACCGGCAAACGGGCGGCATGTCGCGCGATATCGAGCGCGGCACGCGCGGCATCAGTTTCTTGCTCACCTTCCTGTTGTTTAATATTCTGCCCACGCTGCTGGAAATAGGCCTGGTTGCGGCCATCCTGTTGGCCAAATATAACGCCTGGTTCGCCATCATTACCTTTGCCACGCTGTTGGTGTACATTGTTTTTACGCTGTTCATAACCGAGTGGCGCATGATTTTCCGCCGCACCATGAATGACATGGATTCCAAGGCCAACACGCGCGCCATCGACAGCCTGCTCAACTATGAAACGGTAAAATACTTCGGCAACGAGCAATTCGAAGCGCGGCGCTACGACGAGCACATGAGCAAATGGGAAACCTCGGCGGTACAAAACCAAACCTCATTGGCTGCCCTGAATGCCGGACAGGCTTCCCTCATCGCCATCGGCGTGACCGCGCTGATGCTGCTGGCGGCAGACGAGGTGGTGCAGGGGCGCATGACTATAGGTGACCTGGTGTTGGTCAACGTGTTCATGTTGCAACTTTACATGCCGATGCATTTTCTAGGATTTGTCTATCGCGAAATAAAAAATTCGCTGGCCGATATGGAAAAAATGTTCCGCCTGCTCGATGAGAGCCGCGAAATTCAGGACTCACCCGATGCCGTTCCGTTGCAGCTGCGCACGGGTGCGGTACGATTTGAACAAGTAGCATTCAGCTACGAGCCCGACCGGCAGATATTGATGGATGTCAGTTTCGACATTCCCGCCGGCCACATTGTGGCGGTGGTCGGGTCTAGCGGGGCGGGCAAATCCACATTATCACGCTTGCTGTTCAGATTCTACGATGTAAGTTCGGGGCGCATCCTGATTGATGGACAGGATATCCGAGCGGTGACACAAGCCAGCCTGCGCGCCGCCATCGGCATCGTGCCGCAAGATACCGTGCTGTTCAACGACAGCATTTATTACAACATCGCCTACGGTCGTCCCGAAGCATCGCGTGAGGAAGTCATTCAGGCCGCACAGTCAGCACATATTCACACCTTCATTGAGTCGTTGCCGCAGGGGTATGACACGATGGTGGGCGAACGCGGCTTGAAGTTATCCGGTGGCGAAAAGCAGCGGGTGGCCATTGCGCGCGCCATTTTGAAGCGCCCGGCCATTCTAATTTTTGATGAGGCGACATCGGCGCTGGATTCCAAATCAGAAAGGGCGATCCAGGACGAGATGCGTAATGTCGCGCGTGACCGCACCACGCTGGTGATCGCGCATCGCCTGTCCACCATCGTGGACGCGCAGCAGATACTGGTGATGGATCACGGTCGCATCGTCGAGCGCGGCACGCACCGCGAGTTGCTGGCGCAACAAGGAATCTACGCGCAGATGTGGGCACTGCAACAGCAGGAAGAAAGTTAACCCCGGATTGTCCGTTGGCCAATTTCTATTTTTCATTGAAATGCGGAAATCGTATCCGAAAAACTTTTGGCCGGACACCCATAGGAGCGCAATTTATTGCGCGATTGTCGTGCAGATCAATCGCCCGATGAATCGGGCTCCTACGCCATAATGATGGGCTTTGTAAACTCGATGGACAATCCGGGTTAACTCATAGTTTGTATGCCAAGCGCGCTCATCCATATAGCGATCGTGCGGCCAACCGTCGTTTCCGGGATAATACCCGCAGAGGAAAAATATGTTACTTACCGAATATCGCCTGGACCTTGTCATTCAAGCCCTGCGCACCATCCTGCCACTGGAACATCCTGCCGATGCATCACTGCGTTATTTTTTTCAGCAGGAGCGCATCGGATCCAACGAACGCGCGCTGGTCGCGGAAACCGTGTTCGGCGTGCTGCGTCACCGCCTGTTTCTGGAACACGCCTGCACCAAACCACCCGCAACTTCAGATCAAGCCACGCCGCGTCGCATGGCGCTGGCCTACTGGGTCAAATTCGGTGGCTACAACTTGCGCGAAATCACACCGCTGTTGAAGCGCGAGGAAGGCGACTGGCTGGGGCAGGTCAAGTCCATCACTGTTGCCGAACTGCCTTTATCGGTGCAGGCCGAACTGCCCGAATGGCTGGTCGAGAATTTGCGTGCCAGCATGTCCGATGCGGACATCCTGACGCTGGGCCGCTCCATGCAACAACCAGCCGCACTGGACTTGCGCGTTAACACGCTGCTCGCTACGCGCGACGAAGTGCTGCAAGCATTGCAGGCAGAAGGCATGGATGCGCAGGCTACGCCCTATTCTCCCATCGGCATCCGCCTCAAGGGCAAGCCCTCGTTAACCAAACATCCGCTGTTTCTTTCCGGAAAAATTGAAGTGCAGGATGAAGGCAGCCAACTGCTGGGATTTTTGCTCGCGCCCAAACGCAACGAAATGGTCGTGGATTTTTGCGCGGGGAGCGGCGGCAAGACGCTGATGCTGGGCGCGATGATGAACTCGCAAGGCAGGCTGTATGCCTTCGACGTATCCGAAAAGCGCTTAACCAATCTCAAGCCGCGTCTGAAACGCTCGGGCTTAAGCAACATCCACCCGCAACTGATCGCGCACGAAAACGACAGCAAAGTAAAACGTCTGGCCGGAAAAATAGACCGCGTGCTGGTTGATTCACCGTGCAGCGGGCTGGGCACGCTACGCCGCAACCCGGACATCAAGTTCCGCCAATCGCCGCAAAGCCTGATCGAGCTGGCGCAAAAACAATACGCCATACTGGCTGCCGCCGGCAAGCTGCTCAAACCCGGTGGTCGGCTGGTGTATGCCACTTGCAGCTTTCTGCATGAAGAAAATCGCGCCATCGTCGATGCGTTCCTTACCAACCACGCTGACTTTATCCTGCGCCCCGCCGGAGAGATACTGGCACAGCAAAAAATTCCGCTGGAAGCGGGAGACTACCTGCAACTCATGCCGCATCTTCATGGCACCGATGCCTTTTTCGCAGCGGTGCTGGAGCGGGTTAATTCCAATTCGCATTAAAAACAGCATGTGTAGGAGCGGGCCATGCCCGCGATCCTTTTGTTCGCGGGCATGGCCCGCTCCTACACAGCAGAATCATTGTCGTTTTTAACGCAAAACGGAATAAGCAGAGCGGATCCAGTGAATTGTTTGACTTTGTTGATCCGCCCTGCCGGGCTTATTTCTTGACAACGATGTTGGCATCTTCAATCAGCAGAGGATAAGAGTAGCCGCTACCGAAATCCCGGTTCATCACCACCACGCCGGAAACGGTGACCTGGTCACCGACATTGGCGGTTTGCTTGCTGGTGACGATCAGGTTGTTGCTGTTGGCGTCGCCCGTGCCATCCTGCACATGAACAAAGTTACGCTTCATGATACCGCTGTTGACCTTCACCACTTTGCCCTGGGCGCTGACCGTCTGGCCGACGAGGGCAGCCTTGTTTTCGTTAATGGACGCGACGGTCTTCAGATTGTCTTCTGCTGCGGACGCGCTGAATGAAACTAGCCCCAGTGCGCAAACAAGCCCGGCGAATACGATGGATAGAATCTTCATAAAAACTCCTGTAGATGGTTGAAGGTCGGCATAGAAATGCCGGCCGCCAGTATATCATCCGCATTAAGTTTGTCGTTTCCATATCTGCGCGGTAGCGCGGGAGAGGGAGTTCATGTCTGCACAATTTGGAATTGGAATAAATCCAAGAACTAGCCACGGCCTGCCCATAATATACAATAGTGATGCTCTTGTGACGAGTACGGCACAGGCTGGTATAGTCCGTCTGCGCCGAAAGGTTTATTGAGGGAAGGCAGTGACGCCAATGGACAGGCAGGATATTCAAGCACTGGAAGTGGATTTGGAGTTGATTCGCAAATTGGATCGCAACGGTCCGCGCTACACGTCCTATCCCACCGCAGATCGCTTTGTCGAAACATTCAATGCCGATAGCTACCGGACATGGGCGGCCAAGCGCAATATCGGCGGTGCTCAGCGCCCGCTTTCGATTTACGTGCATATCCCGTTTTGCAATACCTTGTGTTTTTATTGCGGTTGCAACAAGGTTATCACCAAGGACAAGTCCAAGGCAGCGGTGTATCTGGAATACCTCAAAAAAGAAATTGTGATGCAAAGCGAATTGTTTCAGGGCGATCCCGATGTTGCTCAATTGCATTGGGGCGGCGGCACTCCAACCTTTTTGAGCGACGAACAAATGAAAGACCTGATGGGAACGATACGTTCCCACTTTCGTTTGGTTGAAGAGGGGGAGTATTCAATTGAGGTTGATCCGCGCAAAGTCTGCGCGCAAACCATAGAGTTGCTGGGTGAGCTGGGCTTTAACCGCATCAGTCTGGGGGTGCAGGATTTCGATCCGGAAGTGCAGAAAGCGGTGAACCGCATTCAAAGCGAAGAGGAGACGCTGAGCGTGATAGAAGCGGCGCGCCGCTCGGGTTTTAAATCGGTCAGCATCGATTTGATTTATGGCCTGCCCAAGCAAAATATCATCGGGTTTAACCGCACGCTCGATCGCATCATTGCAGCCGATCCGGACCGCCTGGCAATTTACAACTACGCCCATTTGCCGACGTTGTTCAAGCCGCAACGCCGCATCAACGAGGATGATCTGCCCTCGTCCGACACCAAACTCCAGATACTGAGCATGGCGATCAAGCGCATGACCAACGCCGGCTATGTGTATATCGGCATGGATCACTTTGCCAAGCCGGACGATGAATTGGCGGTGGCGCAACGCATGGGCCGACTGCACCGGAATTTCCAGGGCTATTCGACGCATGCCGACTGCGACCTGGTCGCGCTCGGCATTACCGCCATCGGCAAGATCGGGCCGACCTACAGCCAGAACTTCCGCACCCTGGATGAATACTACGCCAGCCTCGACCACAATGTACTGCCCATCATGCGCGGCCTGGAGTTGACTGCGGACGATCTGTTGCGTCGCGACATCATCCAGGCATTGATGTGCCACTTCGCCTTATCCAAAGAGGAATTCGAGGTTGCCTATTCGATCGATTTCGACAGCTACTTCGAGCAAGAGCTGGCGGAGTTAAAGACCTATCAGGATTACGGCCTGGTCAAGCTGGAGAATGGCCGGATCACGGTAACACCGAAGGGCCGGATGCTGATCCGAAATGTCGGCATGATCTTCGATAAATACCTGCGCATTAATCAGGAACGGAAAATGTTTTCAAAGCTCATTTGAGCGGATGGCTGGATTGGAATTGTTGGCGCGTCATGCAGCATGAAATATCGTGGAATTGACACAGCGAAAGCGTTATCCGCCGCATGGGAATTCATCCGGTGGAAGGCGCTACGCTTTTCCGCCCTACGCGGGCTACACGGGCGTGAACGAACAAGGTTAAGTGTTACTCGCATATGCCGGAATACACTTCACCGATTGATGTTACTGCCACAAATGGTTTTCTCTTGTTTTTTACGAACTCCCGAATTACCAATAAATCGGTGCTGACCTTGCCAGTCGGAGAGGAGACAGACAACAACTCAAATGTGTGGTCTTCGTCACCTCGGCTTAAAACCCTGATCTCTGCTGCGGTGAGATTTCTGAGAGGCGCACTAATCACCTTGCCACCAACTCGATCAACCGCGAATGTTTTTCCAATTTCGATGGGGCGGACGTGGGGTTCTAAATTTCCATTGCCTTGCAGAAATAGCTCTGCCTTTACAGTGCATCTATATTCGAGATCAGCCGCGCTACAGAGTGCGGGCATTAGCAATGAAAGAAGGATGTAGATTCGCATGGCATAGATACCTATCTTAATTTAGAGGACATAAGGTTCGCCAAGTTATGCAATATATCAGGCATCGTCAATCCTCAGTTTCCATAAGCCGCAACACCTTGAATACCACATCCAGCGCGAACCCGCGCGATTGCAGGAAGCGCATCTGCCGGGATTTTTCTTTGGCATCCTGCGGCAACGTGCCAAATTTTCTTTGCCACACTCCGCGTGCCGCTTCCAGTTCGCTTTCTTTTAATTCCGGCAACGCAGCGCTGATCAATTCTTCGGCGATGCCTCTTTGCCGTAATTCATGCGCGATACGTTGTGTGCCGAAACGACTACGCTTCGCGTGCAACAATTGCGTGGCAGCTCGTTCATCGGACAGCCAACCGCGCTTTACCAGCTCATCCAGCACCGCATCTATATTGTCGTCCGGCGTGGCGTAGGTCAGCAGCTTGGCGCGGAGTTCGGCGCGGCTGTATTCGCGCCGCGCCAAGTACCGCATGGCGCGGACACGCAAACTTGTCTCAGGCTTCTTTGCCACCGCTCTTGGATGCTGTGCTCTTCGGGCTTGCGCTCTTGGGTGTTTCTGTTTCTGCGTCGCTATTTATCAGGGCAACGCCGACGGCTTCGCGTATTTTGTTTTCAATCTCGGCGGCAACTTCGGGATGTTCTTTCAGGTATTCGCGCGCGTTGTCTTTTCCCTGGCCGATTTTTTCGCCTTTGTAGGCGTACCAGGCGCCCGCCTTTTCAACAAATTTATGCAGCACGCCCAAGTCGACAATTTCGCCTTCGCGGGAAATTCCTTCGCCATAGAGGATGTCGAATTCCGCCTGTTTGAACGGCGGTGCCACTTTATTTTTCACCACTTTGACGCGGGTCTCGGAGCCTATGACTTCATCGCCCTTCTTGATCGCGCCGGTGCGGCGGATGTCCAGGCGGACCGAGGCGTAAAATTTGAGCGCGTTGCCGCCGGTGGTGGTCTCCGGGCTGCCGAACATCACGCCAATTTTCATGCGTATCTGGTTGATGAAAATGACGGTGGTGTTGGAACGGTTGATGTTGGCGGTGAGTTTGCGCAAGGCTTGTGACATCAGTCTGGCATGCAGGCCCATTTGCGCATCGCCCATTTCGCCTTCGATTTCCGCCTTGGGGGTGAGTGCGGCGACGGAATCTATCACCACTATATCCACGGCGGCAGAGCGCACCAGCATGTCCACAATTTCCAGCGCCTGTTCGCCATTATCCGGTTGCGAAATGAGCAGATCACTTACATTCACGCCCAGCTTCTGCGCGTATTGCGGATCGAGCGCATGTTCGGCATCAATAAAGGCTGCGGTGCCGCCCAGCTTTTGCATCTCGGCGATCACTTGCAGCGTGAGCGTGGTCTTGCCGGATGATTCCGGGCCGTAAATTTCGATTACCCGGCCACGCGGCAGGCCGCCCACCCCCAGCGCGATGTCCAGCCCAAGCGAACCGGTCGACACCACCTTGA
This sequence comes from Gallionellaceae bacterium, assembly GCA_009885195.1. Lineage (GTDB taxonomy): Bacteria > Pseudomonadota > Gammaproteobacteria > Burkholderiales > Gallionellaceae > Nitrotoga. Next base: position 48,610 of record VFLG01000004.1, on the reverse strand, counting down.
TATCGCGCACAATGTCATACTCACCCAGCCGCATGATGGAGCCTTTGCCGAACTGCTTTTCAATCTGGCTCAACGCGGCTGCGAGTGCCTTGCTCTTGTTGTCATCCATGCTGTTTTCCCCTTTTGAACAATGATGAGTGATTATGGCACATCAATTTGATCTTGCATAGAACGATCGTTCTTTGGCTGTTTTAGGCCGTTTCCGTCCGTTGATTCAGCAACTCCAGCACGCCCTGCAAGGCGATATGCACGGACCGGGCGCGGATTTCGGCACGGTTGCCGGAAAGGCGGTGCAACTGCGCCAGGCACTGCCCGCCCTTGATACCCCAGGCGAACCATACCGTACCCACTGGTTTGTCGGGCGTGCCGCCGCTTGGCCCGGCAATACCGCTTACCGCCAAGGCCATTTGCGCATGGCTGTGGCGCAGCGCGCCCGTCACCATCTCGCGCACCACGGCTTCGCTTACTGCGCCGTAGCGAATCATCGTATCCTGCTCCACGCCCAGCATTTCCTGCTTGGCGTCATTGGCGTAGGTGATAAAACCCCGTTCGAACCAGGCGGAGCTGCCGCCAATATCGGTAACGGCCATCGCCACTGCGCCGCCGGTGCAGGACTCGGCGGTGGCCAGCATCAGGCCATGTGACTTTAATGCTTCACCGACCTGTGCGGCCAGAATATCCATCGCCATTCCCTATTGTAGGGGCGCGATTTATCGCGCCCTGTTGGGTTGGGCGCAATGAATTGCGCCCCTACACGGTTATTTGTTTAATCCGCGCGCCAGGTCGTCCTGAATGTCACTTACCGCCTCCAGCCCCACCGCAATGCGCAGCAAGCCTTCGGTGATCCCCGCAGCAGCGCGCGCTTCCGGCGTAATGCGCGCATGGGTGGTGGTGGCCGGATGCGTCAGCGTGGTTTTGGTATCGCCCAGATTGGCGGTGATGGACACCATGCGCGTGCTGTCTATCACGCGCCAGGCCGCTTCCCTGCCGCCCTTTACCTCAAACGACACAATGCCGCCGCCGGTTTTCTGCTGCTTCATGGCTAACACATGTTGCGGATGAGACGGCAGGCCAGGATAAAATACGCGCGCCACATTCGGCTGTGCCTCTAGCCATTGCGCCACCGCCAGCGCATTGGCACTGTGCGCATCCATGCGGATTTTGAGTGTCTCCAGTCCTTTCAGGAATACCCAGGCGTTGAACGCGCTCAGGGTCGGCCCCGCAGTGCGCAAAAACTGGTACACGGGTTCCATCACTTTTTTGCCGCCCAGCACCGCGCCGCCCAGCACGCGACCCTGTCCGTCAATATACTTGGTGGCGGAATGAATGATGATGTCCGCGCCCAATTCCAGCGGACGTTGCAGGATGGGTGTGCAAAAACAGTTGTCCACTGCCAGCAAAGCGCCGTGTTTTTTTGCCACAGCGGCAATCGCCGCGATGTCAGACACTTCTGTCAGCGGATTGGATGGCGTTTCCAGAAAGAACAGCCGCGTATTGGGACGCACCGCCGCCGACCATGCACTGACATCGGTGGCTGAGACAAATGTCGTCTCCACGCCGAAGCGCTTGAAAATGGTGCCGAACAGGTTGACGGTCGCGCCGAAAATGCTGCGCGAAGCGACGATGTGATCGCCGCTCTTCAGCAAGCCCATGCAACACGCCAGTATCGCCGACATGCCGGATGCCGTCGCCACGCACTGCTCCGCGCCTTCCAGCGCGGCCAGCCGTTCCTCGAACATGGTTACGGTAGGATTGGTGAAGCGCGAATAAATATTGCCCGGCTCTTCGCCGATAAAGCGCGCGGCGGCTTGGGCAGCACTGTCGAACACGAAGCTGGAGGTCAAAAACATGGCCTCGCTGTGTTCGTTGAATTGGCTGCGCACCGTGCCGGCATGTACGGCCAGTGTTTCTGGCTTATATGATTGTGTAGACATAATGGCTCCTCGAAATAAAAAACCCGGCAAGCTTGCGCTAAACCGGGTTTCCCACGCTTTAGCTGAATTTATAATGCGCCCGCAAGCTGCTTCTCAAATCGGCGCAGACGAAAATTATCACTCGCCGCATGGCACTGTCAATGACTTTTATCCTAAAAACCGCAATTCGTCCACGAAAAACACGAAAGGCACGAAATAAAACAAGGGGTTGCCTTTGCTCAGTGCCACACCCGTTGGGAACACTTATGAAACATATAGTTTTATGATTTTATTCGTGTTTTTCGTGAATTTCGTGGACAACTGCTTTTTCTAGGTTTATTCATTGGCCGCCAAATCAAGATCAAGCTGAGCGGCATCATCTTCCTTGTTGGCATTGCCGTTCTCGCGCGCCGCTTCAATTTCATCGAGATACTCCGGCGTGATGTCGCCGGTGATGTAATCCCCATCAAAGCAGGACGCATCAAAGTATTTGATGGCCGGGTTGACCTTGCGCACCGCCGCCTTCAGGTCATCCAGATCCTGGTAAATCAACTTGTCCGCACCGATCTCGCGGCAGATTTCATCGTCGCTGCGCCCGGTGGCAATCAGTTCGCGGCGCGAGGGCATGTCGATGCCGTACACGTTAGGGAAGCGCACCGGCGGCGCGGCGGAGGCAAAGTACACTTTGCGCGCACCGGCATCGCGCGCCATCTGCACAATCTCGCGACTGGTGGTGCCGCGCACAATGGAATCGTCCACCAGCAACACATTCTTGTTCTTGAATTCCATGCTGATCGCATTCAGTTTCTGGCGCACGGATTTCTTGCGCATTTCCTGCCCCGGCATGATGAAGGTGCGTCCGATATAGCGGTTCTTGACGAAGCCTTCGCGGAACGGGATACCGAGGTGGTTGGCCAGTTGCAAGGCACTGGGACGGCTGGAATCGGGAATGGGAATGACCACGTCAATATCGTGCTGCGGCCATACTCGGGTAATTTTATCGGCCAGCCTCTCGCCCATGTGCAAGCGCGTTTCATAGACAGAAATACCGTTTATCACCGAATCCGGACGCGCCAGATAAACATACTCGAAAATGCACGGGTTGAGTGTGGGATTTTCCGCGCATTGCTTGCTGTGGAAGTTGCCATCGAAGTCGATGAAGACCGCTTCGCCCGGTGCAATGTCGCGCAGGAATTTAAATCCAAGCGTATCCAGCGCCACGCTTTCCGAAGCGATCAGATATTCCGTCCCTTTTTCGGTTTGATGGGTGCCGATCACCAGCGGGCGAATACCATAGGCATCGCGGAATGCCAGCAGGCCATAGCCGGCAATCATCGCCACGACCGCATACGCGCCATGGCAGCGCCTGTGCACGCCGGACACGGCATCAAATATATTCTTGATGTCGAGGCGATAGCGCATCGTGGAATGGGCTTGCAACTCGTGCGCCAACACATTGAGCAGCACTTCCGAATCAGAATGCGTGTTTACGTGGCGTCGGTCTTCAAGGAATAATTCCTGCTGCAACTGCTCGGTGTTGGTCAGGTTGCCGTTATGGCCGAGCACAATGCCGAACGGCGAATTGACATAGAACGGCTGGGCCTCGTTGTGGTCAACGGCGGAACCGGCGGTGGGATAGCGCACATGGGCGATGCCCGCATTGCCACGCAACGCCCGCATGTTGCGCGTGCGGAATACGTCGCGCACCAGGCCATTGCCCTTGTGCAGATGGAAGGTGTTGCCGTCGATAGTGGCGATACCCGCCGCGTCCTGGCCGCGATGCTGCAACACCAGCAAACCGTCATACAGCACTTGATTCGCCTCTGTCTGCGCGATGAGTCCTAGGATGCCGCACATGATTTAATCCCGATATTCACTATTCAATCCATTATGTATGCGCAGTGCCACGCTATCCGGCAACAACGTCAGGCCAGCCAGGGCCAGACTTTGCAATGGTTTACTCAGCACCGCATCGCGCCAGAACGGTTGTTGCGGCAGGCTGGTCAACCCTGCCAGCAGTATCAGCACCAGCACCACCAGCACGCCGCGTAGCATGCCGAACAGCGTACCCAACGACCGGTCCAGCATGACCAGGCCAACCCATTTAACTAGTTTCGACAGCAATAACGCCACAATGCCAGCCACAATCAAAGTGCCAATAAACAATGCAACGAAGGCCGCAGCGGTTCGGGTGGCTTCCGCACCCAGCGCGTCGGGCATGTAAGGCGCGGCACTGGAGGAAAGCAGCCGCGCTACAATGTAGGCCACTATCCAACCCAGCAACGACAAGACCTCATACACCACCCCGCGCCACCACCCCAGCAATGCCGATAATATGGCAATCGCAATGACCGTGTAATCAAACCAGGTCATTGAAAAATCCAGATTTCATCCCAACTGCTGCGTTGCGGAAAAAATTTCTTGCTTACATATAACCCATATGCGGCGCGGCGAAATTTTCTCCGCGCCTTGCAGTTGGGCGAACTCTGAATTTTTAGAAGTCCCATTATTGGACCTGGCTTATGACCGGCTTCAATCCCTGCTTCTCCAGCTTATGGACTATCTTGTCCGCCGCTTCGCGCGTGGCATAAGGACCGGCGCGCACACGGGTTTTGCCATCTGCTTTTTCGGTGTAAGCCTTGATGCCCTGCTTGCTCAATTTTTTCTGCAACTGATGCGCTGAATCGGCATTGGCAAACGCGCCTATCTGCACGACAAAGCTGGCTTGTTGTTCGGCAACTTTGGCTGGCGGCACAACAACAGGACTGCTCACTGCCGCCACGGGAGCGGCAACCACTGGCGATGCTGCAAGCGGGCTGGCAACAGCTTCGACGGACGAGGCCGCAGGGGCATCGTCCGGTGTGGATGGCAAGGGCAATTTCGGCTCGAATTCAGCCACCTTGTCCTGGTCGGGTATATGTATCTCGATATCCTGTCCCACTTGCTTGGGTTCGCTGTCCAGCAGCATGGGCAGCAGCACCACAATGGCTGTGGCCAATGCCACCGCGCCAACCAGACGTCTTCTTGCCCGGCGTTTCAAATTGCTTTCATCATCCATGAGTTGCTTAGCCATCTTTTTCCTCCGCGAAAATCAGGCGTAGCGCAGACCGCGCACACGCATCACTTCCGCCACTGTATAGAATGAACCAAAGGCCGCAATTCTATCATTTTCGGCGGCCTCATTACAGGCATGCTGCAGCGCATCGGTTACCGTGGCAAACGTCAGCACCGCGCCCTGCATCCCCTCGGCAGCCAGCACTTGCGCCAATTCCGCTGACGTTGCGCCGCGCGGCGCGGCTAACCCCGCCACCAGCCAGACATCCACCTGCCCCTTAAGCGCACGCACCACGCCGGCCATATCTTTATCCTTGAGCATCGCGAACACCGCAAAAGTCTTGTGACTGGGCGGCATATCGGCCAAATTTTGCGCCAGAGAACGCGCGGCGTGTGGGTTGTGTGCCACATCCAGAATCAACATCGGCCTGCCCGGCACAACCTGAAAGCGTCCCGGCAAAGTGACCTCCGTCAGCCCGCGGCGCACCGCCGCCATACTCACCGGCAAGCGTTCCTTAAGCGCATCCAGCGCCGCCAGTGCCGCACTGGCGTTGTGTAATTGGAAGGCGCCGCGCAGGGCAGGGTAGGGCAGCGAGCTGCGCGCACCTACCTTGCTGCGGTAATTCCACTGGCCATGGTGTGGCGTAAAACTGAACTCACTGCCGATGCGCCACAGTTGCGCACCTATTTTTTCAGCCTGCTCCACCATCGCCAGCGGCACATCCGAATCCGCACAAATCGCCACCTTGCCTGCCCGGAAAATCCCCGCCTTCTCGAAAGCAATCAGCTCACGCGTATTGCCGAGATATTCCGTATGGTCGATGTCCACACTGGCCACTACCGCGCAATCGTGATCGAACACATTAACCGCATCCAGTCTGCCGCCCAACCCCACTTCCAGAATGGCTACCTCCACCTTGTGCGCGATGAAACACTGCATCGCGGCCAACGTGCCGAACTCAAAATAAGTTAAAGGAATGTCACCGCGCACCTGTTCAATTTTTTCAAACGAAGCACACAACTCGGCATCGCTCACCGATTGTTTGGCGATGCGCACCCGCTCGTTGTAATCCAGCAGATGCGGCGAGGTGTAACAGCCGACGCGGTATCCGGCGGCGTGCAGTATGCTTTCCAGCATCGCGCACACCGAGCCCTTGCCGTTAGTGCCACCGACGACGATGACTGGGAAATTAGGCTGAAGATTCAGCCGCTGCTTGACTTGCGCCACGCGCTCCAGACCGAGCGCGATGGTTTTGGGATGTAGGGATTCGAGGTGGGTCAGCCAGTCGGCTAGTGTAGATGGCATGTAATGTAGGGCGGAAAAGCGCAGCGCCTTCCGCCGTAAGATTCGTGTTTGTTATAGCGAAGTGTTTTATTCACATCCAGCGGATAACGCCTACGGCTCATCCGCCCTACTTATTTCCGCCTTACGCTGATTGGCTATTTAAATAGCGCTCAATGATATTGCGGTCACGTTTTTTGACGAGACGAAGTTCGTGGTTTGCGACTTCAATTAGCACTATGCCCGCTTTCGCATATGCGTCATCGGGAGTTGTAAATACTCCGACTCGTTGATAAGGCTGGACGGATTTGTTTTCATCTGGGGTAATGAAATGTAAACGTCCATATTTCTCTCGGAACAAAGTGCCGAGACTGGTTCCATCAAGGGACTGATCTTCGAGCAACAATCTAGCCGTCACTTTTCGCGGGTAAACATGCTCTTCGCTGAACTTCGGTTTCTGTATCCCACTTTCTGGGTGAAATATCTTTAGTGCGCCAATTGACATACGACCGGTCCACGCTTCTAAAGGCTTGGGAATATACCAAATGGCTGCGCCGATAGTTGTTTCGAGCAATGTTCTTTGCCCTAGAGTAGCCTTTGAATACACAGGTCTGATGGCTACGATAATATCAGCGAGAACACTGCATTGTTCTTCAAGTTTGGCATCACGTTGCAGTTTGCGGGAATTCATATGTCTGAGCCTATTGTGGGCTGCCTAATGTATTAAGCCGCCTCAATCTCCGCCACTGCTGCTTGCTTGGTCAGCAGCGTAATCAGCGTTGCCAGTTGCTTCCGCATCTGGCGCCTGTCCACAATCATGTCTATCGCGCCATGTTCCAGCAAAAACTCCGCGCGCTGAAATCCATCCGGCAACGTCTCGCGTACCGTCTGCTCAATCACGCGCGCGCCTGCAAAGCCGATCAGCGCGCCGGGCTCGGCGATCACCACGTCGCCCATGAAGGCGAAGCTGGCGGACACGCCGCCCATGGTGGGGTCGGTCAATACCGAAATGAAGGGCACTTTTTCTGCGCTCAATTGCGTCAGCGCAGCGCAGGTCTTGGCCATTTGCATCAGCGACAGCAGCCCTTCCTGCATACGCGCCCCACCGCTGGCGGCAAAACACACGAACGGGATTTTCTGCTCGGTGGCGAGCTGTACGCCGCGCACAAAACGCTCGCCCACCACCGAACCCATGGAGCCGCCCATGAAAGTGAATTCGAACACCGCCGCCACCAGCGGAATGCTGTGCACACTGCCCTGCATCACCACCAGCGCATCGGTTTCGCCGGTATCGCTCTGCGCCGCGGTCAAGCGCTCACTGTATTTCCGGCTGTCCTTGAATTTCAGCGTATCCAGTGGCTGCACCTCGGCCCCAATCTCAAAACGTCCCTCGGTATCCAACAACCAGTCCAACCGGATACGCGCGGTAACGCGATGATGATGGTCGCACTTGGGACAGACGCTGTGGTTCTTTTCCAGGTCGGAGTAGTACAGCACTGACTGGCAGGCCGGGCACTTGTGCCACAGCCCTTCCGGCACGTTCTTCTTGCTCTCCGCGCCCAGTTCGCGGCGCTTGATCTTGGGGGGTAATAATTTCTGGAACCAACTCATGGTATTTCCTTTTTTTCTCCCCCTCTCCCCCAACCCCTCTCCCGCAAGCGGGAGAGGGGTTGGGGGAGAGGGGGGTTAAGCCTGATCCACTGCCGCCTTTAATTCCTTAACCAATTTGGCTACATTCGCGACGACATTCTGTTCCTTGGAATTCTCGATTTCCTGCACGATGCGGCTGCCCACCACCACGCCATCACACAGCTGGGCGACGGCGCGTGCCGTTGCTGCATCGCGTATGCCGAAGCCGACGCCGATAGGTAAACTGATGTGCTGCCGTAGATGGGGGATTCTACCGGCAATAGCCGTCAAATCCAGATTGCCCGCCCCGGTCACACCCTTGAGCGACACGTAATACACATAGCCGCGCGCCAGTTTGGCCACTTGCGCGATGCGCGCATCGGACGTGGTGGGCGCAAGCAAAAAGATCGGGTCTATGCCATGCCGATGCAGATGGCCGAAGGCCTCATGGCTTTCTTCCGGCGGAAAATCCACAGTCAGCACGCCGTCCACTCCTACTTGCGCGCAACGTGTGGCAAAGTGTTCCCAGCCCATCGCCTCGATGGGGTTGCCGTAGCCCATCAGCACCACGGGTGTGCTGCTGTCCTGGCCGCGAAACTGCGCCACCATGTCCAGCACGTCATGCAACGCCACGCCATGTTTGAGCGCCCGCTCGGAAGCGCGCTGTATGGTTGGCCCATCCGCCATCGGGTCGGAGAATGGCACGCCCAACTCGATGATATCTGCTCCCACTTCCACCAGCGCATGCATCAGCGCAACCGTGCTGGCCGGGTGGGGATCGCCTGCGGTGATGAAGGGGATCAGCGCCTTGCGGTCGCGCTGCTTGAGTTTTTCGAAGGTGGTCTGGATGCGTGACATGAGGCGCCTATAAGTTAATGCCGGAAACACGGGCCACGGTCGCCATGTCCTTGTCGCCGCGCCCGGACAGGTTGACCAGCAGCACTTTATCCTTGGCCATGCCCGGTGCGATCTTCGCCGCATAGGCTAAGGCGTGGCTGGATTCCAGCGCCGGAATGATGCCTTCGAAGTGGCAGAGGTCATGGAATGCGCGCAACGCTTCGTCATCGTTGATCGCGACATATTCGGCACGCCCGCTGTCTTTGAGCCAGGCGTGTTCGGGGCCGACACCGGGGTAATCCAGCCCGGCGGAAATGGAGTGCGTCTCGATGATCTGGCCGTTTTCGTCCTGCATCAAATAGGTACGGTTACCGTGCAGCACACCCACCTTGCTGTTGGTGGTCAGCGGAGCTGCATGTTGGCCGCTGGCTATGCCGTGCCCGCCCGCTTCCACGCCGATCAGTTTCACGCCGGGCATGTCGATATAAGAATAAAACACGCCCATCGCGTTGGAACCGCCGCCGACGCATGCGATCACCGCATCCGGCTGGCGACCCGCCATCTCCGGCATCTGCACCACGCATTCCTTGCCGACGATGGAATTAAAATCGCGCACCATCATCGGATAGGGATGCGGCCCGGCCACCGTGCCGATGATGTAAAAAGTATTTTCGATATTGGTCACCCAGTCGCGCATTGCTTCGTTGAGCGCATCCTTGAGTGTCTTGGAGCCGCTCTCCACCGGCACCACCGTCGCGCCCAGCAACTTCATGCGATAGACATTCTGCGCCTGGCGCTGCATGTCTGCCGAACCCATGTACACCACGCACTCCATGCCATAACGTGCCGCCACAGTCGCCGTCGCCACACCATGCTGACCCGCGCCGGTCTCGGCAATCACGCGTGGTTTGCCCATGCGCTTGGCCAGCAATGCCTGCCCCACGGTGTTGTTCACCTTGTGCGCGCCGGTATGGTTGAGGTCTTCGCGCTTCAGGTATATTTGCGCGCCACCCAGTTGCAGCGACCAGCGTTTGGCGTGATAGATCGGGCTGGGACGGCCGACGAAATGCTTGAGGTCGTCATTCAGTTCGGCGACGAATTCAGGATCGTGGCGATATTTTTCATAAGCCGCGTTCAGCTCTTCCAGCGCGCCCATCAAAGTCTCGGCGACATAAATGCCGCCGTAAGGGCCGAAGTGGCCGCTGCTATCGGGATAGTTGTACATCTATTCGCTTAACCTCATTGATAAACGCGGCGACTTTCGTCGCGTCCTTGATTCCCTTGCCTGTTTCCACACCACTGGATACATCCACGGCATAGGGCCGCACCTGCTTGATCGCCTGAGCCACATTGCCCGCATGTAGCCCGCCGGAAAGAATCACCGGCAGCGGCAAATCAGGCGGAATCATGGTCCAGTCGAATGATTCCCCGGTGCCGCCATGCGTACCTGCGACGTGGGCATCCAGCAGCAAACCCTGTGCGCCTTTGTAGCGCGCCGCGCATTGTAGCAAATTCACTCCCGCTTTGACCCGAATCGCCTTCAAATAAGGCCGGCCAAACTGCGCACAAAAATCCGGCTCTTCCTCGCCGTGAAACTGCAACAGATCCAGCGGCACATGCTGCAAAATTTCCCGCACCGTTTCCGCACTGGCATTCACAAACAATCCAACCACTGTTATGAAAGGCGGCATTGCGGTGGCCAGTTGTGCCGCCTGTTGCAGCGTGACATAACGCGGGCTCTTGTCATAGAACACCAGTCCGAGCGCATCTGCGCCGCAGGTTGCGGCGGCCAGCGCATCTTGCACGCGCGTGATGCCGCAAATTTTTACCCGTGTAACCATAGTTATCCTTTGAAAGTATTTGGAGTGCGCTGACACGTCAGCACTTTAAAGGCGGCGTCATGCCGCCGCACTCCATAGCAATCCTCAGTCCTGATTCTGGGGTAACCCCCACTTTGCTTCATATTGAATGCGGCGCAAGTATAAGCCATCCGGCGCAAAGGTCGGCGCGGCCTGGTTGCGGTTGCGGCTTTCCAGCACTTCGCGCAGCCACTGCGGCGGGCGTTTGCCTTGGCCGACATATATCAGGCAACCAACAATATTTCGCACCATGTGGTGTAGGAATGCATTGGCGGTCAGATCGAATACGATGTTTTCTCCCCGGCGGGCGATGTCGAGTTGCGCCAAATTCTTGACCGGTGATTTTGCCTGGCACTCCGCTGCGCGAAATGAACTAAAGTCATGTTCGCCCAGCAGATACTTCGCCGCCCCGCACATTTTTTTTTCATCCAGTGGCGCGTGATACCAGCCGACCCGACCGTGCTGCACGGCACTGCGCACTGGCCGGTTGATCAGAAAATAACTGTAGCTGCGCGCTTGCGCAGAAAAGCGCGCATGAAATTCGTCCGGCACTACATGCGCCCATAATACGGCAACGCTCTTCGGTAACAGCGAATTGACACCGCGCACCCAGGCCGAGAGCGGGCGTTCGGCATGGGTATCGAAATGCGCCACTTGCTCCAATGCGTGCACGCCGGTATCGGTGCGTCCGGCGGCAATGATGGCAATCGGTTCGCTGGCGATATTGCTCAAGGCTGCTTGCAACGCATCCTGTACCGTATGCCCGCCGGCCTGGCTTTGCCAGCCAAAGAACTGGTTGCCATCATATTCAATTCCTAAAGCAATTCTCATAAGGGCATCTCTATAAATCCAAACTCCGTCGCGATACTGCGTTGCTCAAGAAATTTTAACGCTTACATATCAAATTATATGCGGCGCGCTAAAATTTATTTCGCGCCTTGTCTCGCTTAGGATTTTGAATTTATAGAGACGCCCATAAGAGCGCCAGTACGATTTTCAACGAAGCGCCAACAACAGCAAGGCACAACCCAAGATCATCAGCAAGCCATCACGCAGGATAAAGAGGGTAACTTGCAGCTCAATGCTTTGCGGCTTGACCTTCGCCTGCGCCGGCATTTGCTCGATGCTGGCACGCCAATTGGCGGCAGTATCCCGCATTGAGGATTCGGCATAATGCAGCGTCAACGCCAAGCGCACCGCCATGCGCGCGCGCGATAGCCCGATATAGCGCAAGGGATAGCCCAGGGCATAGAGGCCGCTGATAAGCTGTTGCTGCGATAACAAACTCAGCAAGATAGCCAGTCCGGCCAGCGCAAATACCAGGCGGCTCAATTGCAGCAGGCCGTCGATCACGCCTTCGTATGTTGGACTGAATTGGGACAGCGATGCCACCATTGCTACCCCAGGTGTGGCATAGGCATAGATCAGCAACAGCGACAACATGATCCAACGTATATGGCGCAGCAGTGTGCGCAGACGCGCGGCGGACAAGACGTATGCCACAATCAGCAGCGGCACGCCGACCAGCAGCAACACCATCGCAGTCAGTGATTGCATTGCGATAGCGAGAAAAACCCAGAGCAGGATAAGTGCGGCGGGGTGCAGCGCCTGCCCGCGATGAATTTTTAAGGGTTCCATATTCTGACCGCTGAATGATGTCAAATCAAACAAAAACGGCAGCCGTGAATTTCGGCTGCCGTCGGGTGCTTGACCGGTGATTATCGCAGTTGTCGCAGCAATGCCTCGGCCGCCGCGCGCTGCTGGTCATCTCCGTCCCGCACCACTTCTTCCAAAATATCACACGCGCCTGCGGCATCACCCATTTCCTTATAAGCGTTGGCCAGATCGAGCTTGGTGGCGACATCATGCCAGTGCTCGTCCTCGCCGCCCGCCGCAGGTGCGGGGGCAGGCGCAACGGGTTCGTTCAGGTTCAGGCTGATCCCGGCCAGACCGATGTCCATCGACGGCTTTGCCACGGCTTGCTCCGGGGCGGCCTCAAATTTATCGGCACCAGGAAAATCCAGCATGAAGGCAGGGCCCTGATCCGCATCCGCTGGCTCCGCCTTGTCCGCTGCTTCTTTCGCCACTTCAGGGATGGACTTATGGCTGGCCGTCACATCGAAAATCAGATCGTCCAGATGCATTGCAGGCGTTTCTGCATTCTCCGTACTCTGCGCAGACCCGCTTGGGCGGCTGCCAGTCACGTCGAAATCCATCGGCGCATTCAATACCAGGGTGCTATCCTGACTCGGCTCAATGGCAGCCGCAGGCGCTTCTGCTGCGGTGAGGCCAAGATCAAAATCCATGGTGACCGCAGGCGCTTCCGCAGCAGCGAGGCCAAGATCAAAATCCATGGCAAACGGCTGTTGTTTGGTCTTGCCCACAGCAAACATGGCTTCTTCGTGCGCGGCCTTGGCAACGATCGCCTCCGCCTCCGCCGCCGCGCTGCCATCGCCGCCATATATCGGATTATTCGGTTCCAACTTGAGACCCATCGCGGCTGCCCGTTCCCAGGCCGCCGCATCACCGGAATCCTGCAACTGGCGGGCGATAGCAGAAAATGCTGCGACGTCCCTGCGGTTCAAATAAATAGACAGCAGTTTAAGATGAATCTGGTGATTAGCCGGATTCTTGATCAGCGCGTCTTTCAGAATTTCTTCGGCTTGCTCATCACGGCCGAAGTTCAGGAACAGGTCAGCCTCACTGATTGGATCGACATCATCGGTCGGCGCATTGATAGGGCTGGCCTGCACAATGACGGTATTAGTGAAATCTCCTGTTTCCGGGGAGGGTGCAATCGGCGCGGCGATGCGGCCAGTGGTGCTACCCACATCTTCTAGCTCTTGTTTGCGGCGCTGGGTACGTCGCCTCAACACGACGCGAAGGCCGACCAGCCCGCCCAGCCCCAACAGTATGGCCGCACCACCGGCCAGATAAAGCGGTTCGCCAAGCAGCTCATCCAGCAGGGAAGGTTGCGGGGTTTCCACTTCGGCTTGCGCCACTGGCTTTGCCGGCTGCACCGCGCTGGCAGGAGCCGACACTGGGGGTAGCGCTCCCAGCCCGGTGGATTCGGCTTTGCTTTGCGGCGGGATGGGCTGACCTTTCAGCGCAAGCAGGCGCTGCATGGCATTGACGTTCTTTTCCAATAGCGCTACCCGTTCTTTGCTTTCCGCGAGCGCCTTGTCCTTGGCGATAGATTCTTCCTGCTGCGCGTGCATCTGGTCTTGAGTTTTGTCGCCGGGCGCCTCACCTTTGGACAGCCTCAGCACTTCTTTGGCGGATCCTTTTGCTGGAGGAGCTTGGTCGGCAACCGTGGTACTGATCTTGCCCGAGGTTTCCTGCCGGGGCACCCGCTCTGCCACAGCGCCACTGGCTGCCGCGAGCCTTTGGCGATAAGCGTTCCAATCGGTAACTTGCGCGCGGATTTCTTTCACCGCCTGGATCTGCGATAGTTCATCCAGCTCGGATTGTTCCGGCACACGCAGGATTTTTCCCGCTTGCAGGCGGTTCATGTTGTTGCCATAGAATGCATCAGCATTGGCGCGGTACAACGCAACCAGCATGCGCTCGAGACTGACATCGGGAGGTTTTGCTTGGCTGGCAATCTGACGCAGGGTATCGCCGCGCTTCACCCTGATATCGCCGGAAGCAACATTGTCGCTGGCGGCAGCTTCGTCGGAAATTTCGTCGGCAGTATCGGGTATGGCCGCAACAGGCATTTCTTCTGCGGGTGTTTTTTCTTCCATCGGCGCAGCGGCGCTCTCTGCTATCACTTCGCCGGTCGCTTCCTCGTCCTGGGGGCTGGCCATGGGTTCTTCGGCAGCGATAGGGGATTCATCGACAACGCCAGGCTCGACAGGCTTTACTTCCGCCGCCTGGGGTTGATCCGCAGCATAGCCCGGCGGATCGAGCAGAAATGTGTATTCGCGCAACAGCTTGCCTGATGGCCAGCTCAATTCCACCAACAGGCTCACGAAGGGCTCGTTAACCGGTTGCACGGAAGTGACCTTGAGATAAGGCTGACCACTGCCGGCATGCGTCTCGATCTGGAATTTCAACTGCGGCAGGCCGTAGGGATAATCCATGCCCGCAGCCTTGAACATTTCGGGTGATGCCAGGCGCACAGACAAATTATTTGTTTCGGCCTTGCTGGCCGTCTCCAGCTCGATCTCCAGCTTCAGGGGTTCCCCCATGGCGGAGCTCAGGTTAACTCCGCCCATGCCGACAGCACAAGCCAAACCGGACAAGGTCAACCCGGCAACCAACCCCAATGCTTTGATAAGTGATTTCAGCACGCAGCCACCTTTATATTAATTTCCATACAATCAACATAACATCATGATGTTATCAGCACAAGCTAAAAGCGTACCTTAATGTGTTAATCCATATATTTCTGAATCAAAATCTCGGCAATCTGTATGCTATTGAGCGCCGCGCCCTTGCGCACATTATCACTCACCACCCACAAATTCAAACCGCGCGGGTGCGATATATCCTCGCGGATACGCCCGACAAAAGTTGCATCCTGCCCCGCCGCTTCGATGGCGGTGGGATAGCCACCCGGCTCATGCTTATCCAGCACCTGCACTCCCGGCGCTTTTTCCAGCAAGGCACGCGCTTCATCCGCAGTAATTTTTTTGCGCGTTTCGATATGCACTGCTTCGGAGTGACCGTAGAACACCGGCACCCGCACCGCAGTGGGATTCACCATGATGCTGTCGTCTTCCATGATCTTGCGGGTCTCCCACACCATTTTCATTTCTTCTTTGGTGTAGCCATTTTCCATAAACA
Organism: Gallionellaceae bacterium; assembly: GCA_009885195.1. Lineage (GTDB taxonomy): Bacteria > Pseudomonadota > Gammaproteobacteria > Burkholderiales > Gallionellaceae > Nitrotoga. The sequence continues at coordinate 33,245 of VFLG01000004.1, read as the reverse complement.
CATCAATTTGCGGCAGCACGTTGAACGCAATGCGCTTGGGGTAAACCCCGACCTTCACATCCTGATGGCTGAACAAGGCTATGCTTTGCTCCGCCAGCTCTTCGATGGCTTCCTTGCCGGTGCCAGACACGGCCTGATAGGTGGCGACGTTGATGCGCGCTATACCTACCGCGTCATGGATGGGTTTTAATGCCACCAGCATCTGGATGGTGGAGCAATTCGGGTTGGCGATGATGCCGCGATTCTTGTATTGCGCGATGGCGTGCGGATTCACTTCCGGCACCACCAGCGGAATGTCATCGTCGTAACGGAAGTGCGCGGTGTTGTCGATCACCACGCAACCGGCCGCCGCAGCGATAGGCGCATATTTTTCCGACACGCTGCCGCCTGCGGAAAACAAGCCGATTTGTGTCCTGGAAAAGTCGAAGCCTTCCACGTCCAGCACGGTAATTTCCTTGCCACGGAATGTCACCTGGGAGCCGGCAGAACGGCTGGATGCCAGCGGGTACAGATTTCCCACCGGAAACTTGCGTTGTTCCAGTATGGACAGCATGGCCTCGCCGACTGCGCCGGTTGCGCCCAATATGCATACGTCGTATTTCTTGCTCATGTTTCTGCTCTCTCAAAAAATTAAGCTCGTAGCGGGTAGCTTGTAGCAAAACCGTTTCTGCTACAAGCCACTCGCTACAGGCTACAAGCTTCTTACCACCGCATCGCCCATCGCCGCCGTGCCGATCTTCTGCATTCCGGCCTCGTAAATATCGCCCGTGCGCAGCCCTTGCTGCAATACCTTACGTACCGCGCCTTCGATGCGCTGCGCTATATCTTCGCGCGCGAAAGTGTAGCGCATCATCATCGCCACCGACAAAATCGTCGCCAGCGGATTGGCGATGTCTTTGCCCGCGATGTCTGGGGCGGAGCCGTGGCACGGCTCATACAAGCCCTTGTTGTTCGCGTCCAGCGAGGCGGACGGCAACATGCCGATCGAGCCGGTCAGCATAGCCGCCTCATCGGACAGAATGTCGCCGAAGATATTGCCGGTCAAGATTACGTCGAACTGCTTGGGCGCGCGCACCAGTTGCATCGCGGCATTGTCCACATACATGTGTGACAACTCAACAGCCGGATATTCCTTCGCCACGTTGGTGACGATCTCGCGCCAGAACATGCTGGTATCCAGCACGTTGGCTTTGTCCACCGAGCACACTTTTTTATTCCGCTTCATCGCAATCTGGAAGCCGACATGCGCCACGCGGCGGATTTCAGATTCGCTATACAGCATGGTGTCGAAGCCTTGCCGTTCGCCATTCTCCAGCGTGCGGATACCGCGCGGCTGGCCAAAATAAATATCGCCGGTCAGTTCACGCAAGATCATGATGTCCAAACCAGACACCAATTCCGGTTTCAGGCTGGAAGCATTGACCAGCTCCGGATACACCAGCGCCGGGCGCAGGTTGGCGAACAAACCCAAACCCTTGCGTATGCGCAACAGACCCTGCTCGGGGCGCATGGGCCGCGGCAAGGCGTCATATTGATAACCGCCCACCGCACCGAGCAACACCGCATCCGAAGCTTGCGCCAGCTTCAATGTCGCTTCCGGCAACGGATCGCCCGCCGCGTCACACCCCGCGCCGCCGATGTGCGCATATTCCAACTCGATCTTCAACCCATCGCTGCGCAGGGCTTCCAGCACCTTGACGGCCTGGACGATGATCTCGGGTCCAATACCGTCACCGGGCAAAACTGCGATTTTCATAAACTTCCTTTTTCTACAAAAACAGCCAAGGCTGCGCCGCGCGACGCTTCGCTTCGTAAGCCTTGATCTCAGCCACATGCTGCAAGGTCAAGCTAATATCATCCAGGCCGTTCAGCAAACAATGCTTGCGGAATATTTCCACTTCAAATTTATACACCGTACCATCCGGTGCAGTAATGGTCTGCCGCTCCAGATCGATTGTCAGTTTGTAGCCCACATTCGCCGCCACCGCCTTGAACAGCGCGTCCACTTGTTCCGCAGACAGACGAATCGGCAGCAGGCCGTTCTTGAAGCAGTTGTTGAAAAAGATGTCGGCAAAGCTAGTCGCGATGATGGCGCGAAAACCGTAATCTTCCAACGCCCAAGGCGCATGTTCGCGCGACGAGCCGCAACCGAAGTTTTCGCGCGCCAGCAGAATCTGTGCGCCCTGATAGCGCGGCTGGTTCAGCACGAAATCTGGATTGGGCTTGCGTTTTGAATTATCCATGCCGGACTCGCCGTGATCCAGATAGCGCCATTCATCAAACAGATTCGGGCCGAAGCCGGCACGCTTGATCGACTTCAAGAATTGTTTGGGGATGATCGCATCGGTATCGACGTTTGCTCTATCCAGCGGCACGACCAAACCATCAAGTACAGTAAATTTTTGCATGATATTTTTATTTGCTCACATCAACAAAATGCCCGGCTATCGCCGCAGCCGCAGCCATTTCCGGACTCACCAAATGGGTGCGCCCACCCGATCCCTGCCGCCCTTCAAAATTGCGATTCGAAGTCGAGGCACAGCGTTCGCCCGGTAAGAGCTTGTCGTCATTCATCGCCAGACACATCGAGCAACCCGGCTCGCGCCATTCAAAGCCCGCCGCGATAAATATTTTATCCAGGCCTTCCTGTTCGGCCTGCCGCTTCACCAAGCCGGAACCTGGCACCACCATTGCCAACTTCACGTTCGCGGCTATATGTTTGCCGCGCGCGATCACTGCGGCTGCTCGCAAATCCTCGATGCGGGCATTGGTGCAGGAACCGATGAACACCTTGTCTATCTTGATTTCCGCAATCGGCGTGTTCGCCTTCAAGCCCATATAAAGCAACGCGCGCTCCGCACCCTCGCGTTTTACCGCATCGCTCATGGTCGCCGGATCGGGCACGCGCCCATCCACCGCCACCACCATTTCCGGTGACGTGCCCCAAGTCACTTGCGGCTTGATCTGCGCGGCATCCAATTTAACGACGGCATCAAACTTCGCGCCGTCGTCGCTATGCAAAGTGCGCCAGTAACTCACCGCCTTGTCCCACAGCTCACCTTGCGGCGCAAACGGGCGACCTTTGAGGTAGTTGATGGTCATATCGTCCGCCGCGATCATGCCGGCGCGTGCGCCCGCTTCAATGGACATATTGCACACCGTCATGCGCCCTTCCATCGACAGGCCGCGTATCGTGCTGCCGGAAAATTCAATGGCGAAGCCGGTACCGCCCGCCGTGCCGATCTTGCCGATCACCGCCAGCGCGATGTCCTTGGCGGTGACGCTCTTATGCAACGCGCCATCCACCACCACCCGCATCGCCTTGGCCTTCTTCATCAGCAAGCATTGCGTCGCCATCACATGCTCGACTTCGGAGGTGCCGATGCCGAACGCCAGCGCGGCAAACGCGCCGTGCGTACTGGTATGCGAATCGCCGCACACCACCGTCATGCCGGGCAAGGTCGCGCCCTGCTCCGGGCCGATGACATGCACGATGCCCTGACGCACATCCGACATCTTGAATTCGGTGATGCCCAATTCCTCGCAATTTTGATCCAGCGTGTCCACTTGCAAACGCGAGATGGGGTCGGCAATACCCTGCGCCCGTCCGGTGGTCGGCACGTTGTGATCTGCCACCGCCAGCATGGAAGCAATACGCCACGGCTTGCGCCCGGCCAGGCGCAAGCCTTCGAACGCCTGTGGGCTGGTCACTTCATGCACCAGATGACGGTCGATATAGATCAGCGCGGTGCCATCGGCTTCCTGCCGCACCACGTGAGCATTCCAAAGTTTGTCGTAAAGGGTTTGTGTGCCCATGCTGTTTCGCTTGTTTGATACCCGTTTTATAAGCGCACGATTATGCCATAACGGGGGGCGGCTTGGCAGCCTGTGTCCGTGAATTTGGCGTGTTTGATAGCGTAAAATAATTTTACGTCAGCGATAAACGCCTGCGCGCATTTCGGCGGCTCACTCCGGAGCAATGTTTGCGTTGGCTGGAATAGCTGGCGGCGTTTTTGAGGGTGGCAAAAGTTGGCAGAGAAAAACAAACGGTTGTAACACGGGAGCGCTTCACCTTTTCGGTGAAGCTACGAAATGTGGAGAAACCACGCCTCTCTCTGTGTTCTCTGTGACTTGAACTGCGGTTTTTAGGATGAACTATCCGGGTTGAAGTTACCAGCTCCAGTTGCCGTGTTCGGGGATGACGACGGTGTCGTCGTCAAAGTTGCCCTTGTCGGCCTCCATGTGGCACTTGTCGCAGTAGCTCAGGGATTTGACCTTGGGCTGTTTGATCAGCTTCTCCGGCACCTTCTCATGCTTGTGCTTGATGTAGGACACTTCGGTAACGCGTAGCGGTGTTGCGCCAGCCTCCAGCGAGCCCATCACCTTTTTGGAGCGTTTGTAGGAAGATTTGTCGGCGGAATTGGCTACCAGCAGTTGCAGGATGTGGCTGCGGGTCTGGTCGTCCAGTTCGGCGTTTTCACCAAAGTGGTCGGAGAGCGCCTTGGCATCCAGCAGTTTGCGCCAGGAGCCTTCGGGCAGGAGACCGGCTTGATAGGGGAAGTGACAGGCGCCGCACTCTTTGTTGTAGGTAGCGTCCGTCATCGGCGCGACCTCTTTCTTGCGCTCCAGCGAGAAGAAGGAGAAGAAGCCGCCACCGTCGGCCTGGCTGACGGGTATTGATCCCAGCAGCAGCACTGTGGTCAGGGCGAGTAGGGTTGTCTGTTTTTTCATGGTGTCCTCGTATGCGTTTTGATCCGGGAAAGGGTTGCGTTTACCAGTTCAGCTTGATGCCGATGGCCATGGCGATGGCGCCTGCACCACCGAAACCGGCGTGGCCGCCATCGGGTGCTGCGCTGACGGCGGCGAGGTAGCCGAGGGCGCCTGCGGTGGTGAGCATGACGTGGAGGTTGTCCGGGTCTTTGGCGCCGTCGCTCAGGTTGAAGTCGTCCCAGTGGAAGAGCAGGCCGGTGACGATGGCGGCGACACCGAGCCCGGCAGCGGTTTTGGCGAGAGCCTCATGAGCTCCATCTTCCCCTTTGGGGGCGATCAGGGTGCCGGCAGCGGCGGCGATGGAGCCGATACCGAGATATTTGTGGATGTTGTTGGCGGTGAAGTAGCGCTCTTCGTAGGCAGGTGTGTTTATCTTGGCCATGGCTGCTGCCTGACTGGCCTGGGCATCATCTTCAGCGCTGGCCAAGTAGAGGGTGGCGCCGTTGTCGAGGGTGTAGTCGCCCCGGAGGCTGCCTGCCCACACATCCTCCTGGGCAAACGCCGGGGCGCTGCCGCAGAGTGATAGCACAACTATTGTCCAGTATCTCATTGTCGTTTCCTTCCGTTGTTGGTTGTGGGGATAGAAAATTCAACCGCACGGTTTCAAGTATCCATAACCGCTGTACTCCGGTCAATGCCCGTCAGCGCTAATCTTCCCAGCGCCCGATGCCCGGCACGTTGATCTCGTTTTCGGCATAGGAACCACCATCCGCCTTCTGGTGGCACAGTTCGCACTGGCTCAGGCTCTTGACCTTGTCGTTGCCCCTGACCTTGTTGGTCACTTCTCTATGCTCTTTGACAAAGTAGGGTACCTTGGTGATGCGTAGCGGTGTGTCGCTCTTGGCGATGGAGTTGAGGAACTGCGCCGAACGTTTGTAGTTGGCGCGCTCGGCGGAGTTTTTGACGAGGTAGTCGGTCAGCTCCTGGCGATCGGCATCGGGCACTTCAGCGCTCTCGCCGAAGTGGTCATTGAGCCCCTCCATGAGTTTGCGCCAAGAGCGCTCCGGCAGCAGTCCGGGTTGATAGGCGAAGTGGCAACTGCCACATTCCTTGGCATATTTCGGGTTGTCGACAGCAGCCACATCGCTGCTTGCCATGACGAGCTGACTGCCTGCCATCAACAGGCCGGCCATGATCAAACTTGCTGCTGTTTTTATCTTCATGATTGCTCTCCAAAGTGAGGGGGTTGTGAGGATGGTTACAGACCTTTCAGATATTCCAGAAAATCGCCCTTCTCCTGTGGCGTGCATTCGCGCCCCAGCACCTGCTTGCAGTTGCGGAGAAACCACTTGTTGATGAACTTAATGTCGGTGAGGCGCTCCTTGTTGACCGATGGCGCCAGCGGGTCGATTATCTTGCCGGTCTTCTCATGCTTGCCCGATTTTTTCAGGTCGTCGCCGTGACAGGTCTGGCAACTGAACTCCTTGCCGCTCTCGGCATCTTTGTGTTTTTCCGTCCACATCTGCTGCCCTTTGGCGGCGTTGAATGGGCCGGCGCCGGCGGCCTTATACTCCTGTTGCAGCGTGTCGACCGCACCGGCCTGCACCTGCCCTGCAACTGCCATGAAGAGCGCTACTGCGACCACTTTCCCGAACTGCGATTTCATCTCTTGTCTCCTTGGATCAAATGTTCCAGTTATTTGTCTTTAAAATTGCCCAATACCGATTTTAACCACTCAATGCCATCAAACGTCGTCTCACCGGGGATGCGCATGTCGGCATCCTCGAAAGTACTCTGCTTGGCATCGAGATGGCAGGCGCCGCAGTTGGCCTTGTTTTTGATCTCGCTGCGCTTCCAGACGCTATCGTCGATCTCCTCGTGTTTGCGTTTCCAGTAGCTCACCTCGGTGATACGCAACGGTGTTTCACTGGCGCTGATGTTGCTGTTCATGCGCCAGGCAGCCTCGGTCTGTTCCAGGTCGGCAGAGTGCTCCCGTGCATACTTCAACAATTCAGCAACGGTCTCCTCATCCAGCGCCAGATCATCACCGAAGTGGTCGCTCTGCCCCGCCATCAGCTTCTCCCACGAACGGATCGGCAGCAGCGAGGGGTGGAAAGCGAGATGGCATTCGCTACAACTCTCGTTCCAGAGATTATTCATCACCAGCTGCGGCCCCTGGAATGGCAAGTACGGTTTTTCCTGGGTGGCGGTGAGGTAACCACCAAAGGTGGCGATCACATAGGCCGCCACGACAGCGACTATGGTGGCGCCAATCAGATGATTGGGGCGGACACTGGGCGATTCGGTATCGGCCCGCTTGCTGCCGCGGAACATGGCGCCGACCAGATTCTCGCGATGGAAGAGGCTCTCGGTGATGACGCCGCAGACGTGGATGAAGACCAGCAGCAGCAGGGTATAGGCGGCAATCTCGTGGGTCTCGCGAAACGGCACGCTGCCACGAAAACTGACAATACCTGCCAGTGGCCCGTGGCGCTCTTCTCCCCCCAACACAAACAGGCCGGAGAGGGTGAGCACCAGTCCGAGACCGATCAGCGCGAAGATGGCCCAAGCCCCGGCGGGGTTGTGGCCAACGTAGCGGCGCATGTCTTCGCCGAAGAGCCCCTTGATGTAGCTGAAGACTTCGGCACCGCTATAAGCAAACTGGCGGAAGCGGGCGTAGTGGGTGCCGAAGATGCCCCATACCAACCGGAAGATCAACAGCCCGAGGAAGGTGTATCCGGCAAAGGTGTGAACATCGAGATAGCGATTGTCCTCGTAACTGAGCCAGGCCATCACAAACGCCGTCACCAGCAGCCAGTGGAATACTCGCGTCGGTACATCCCATACCAACACTGACCGCCCGTTCTTGCCCCGCTCGCTCATCACCATCCCTTTCGGCCTTGTAACAGGCTGCGTTGACTGTTTCCTTGCCGACAACGATAGTCGGCAAATTTTTTGAATTATTTATAGAGACGCCCTAAAGGCGGTAGCCACCCTGGCCGCAAGAGAAGAATTAGGACAGGAAATTCAACTGCGCAGTTTCGAGTATCCATGACTGCTGCATTCCGGTCAACGACAATTTCCCCTTAACCGCGCATTGAATTCATGAAGCTTATATTGAGTGGCGAGCTATGCGGAGTACCCGGCATGCTTTAATATCTGGCTGAACTTTTCAACATGGAGTTTCTTTCAATCTTTAAGTTCACAAATCAGTATCCGTCAATATTTTCACGGTTATCCGCAATTGCAGTGCCGCCATTTCGACCGCACTGCGCAGTTTTTCGACCCCATCGCCGTCTGCCGGATGTTCGAGCGGATGCAGCGCCAGCACCGCCTCGGAAAACTCCCGTAGCTGTTTCAGGTGGCTGTCAGCATCACGCAGTAAGGGCTGCGGATGGATCGCCTGAAAGTACAGCAGTCCGCCGCGATATGCGGCAGCCAGCAAGTAAAAACTCCCCTCTTGGGCGGGCACGTTGCGATCGCGCACTTCAAAAAACTGGCTGGGCAGATCGCCCTGCTGCGGAGGGGATAGTGCGAATTGGCCGGCGATTTTCTCGATGAAGGTTTGCGCGCGATTGAGTTGCGGCGCCAGGGTGATGTGATATTGCCCCAGGCGCTGGATGATGAGGGGGTTGTCCAGCACCGTGGGCTTGCCACGGCGGATGCTCAACACGACAATGGTGATGAGTAGCGCCAACAGAAATAACTCAAACATGATTAGGCCTCTATGAATAACGACTATGCCAGCCGATGCTAGATAAAAAATGTATCGCCCTTGCTATTGCCATGGCAACCACGGTAAATTTGTTCTCAGGATAAGAGTGTAGGGTGGATAAAGCCCCCGCAAGGGGGACGCCGTGGTTGTATAGCCGACAAGTCGGCAACAACCACGCAGTGCGTAGCGCGTATCCACCGTCCGCTGGTGGAAACGCTGCGCTTTTTCCACCCTACAAAAATTTTTTGATTGACCGGACAATCGCCATTGATTTTTAAAATAAATTTGCGAGCACAAATTTACCCTGCCATGGCAACGTATTGTAAAGCGCGGCGGCTCAAAAAGGTCGTATAATTGCGCCGCACAAAAATTGGGAGTTGGTACTGCATGGAAAGTTTAACATCGCCGCAACGTGTCAACACGGGCGCTGGCAGCGGGGCAACTCCGCATCCGACATTGGCGCTTGGATTCGGGCTGAGTTTCGAAAATCTCTACGACGGAGAGGGGCTGCGCCGCCTCGACGCTAGTTTCCTCGAGTATCTCGCTGAAGGCGAGCCGCAACTCGTGGAAAGGTTGATGGCATCGCGAACCGCACCGGAAACTGTCCCGCTGTTGCAAGAATCGCAGCTCATTATTGACCTTGCACCGCATCTGGAAGAATTTCTCGGTCAATTATTCGGCATCCAGGCAGAGCTGCGTGCCTTGGCCGAACGGCACTACGAGCTCGCTCCACTATTTAGTTGCAAGCGCGGCTTTGTACAACGCAAGGCGTTGCAAAAGTATAAAGCGGTAGATGCGGCAACTTTCGATGGTGATGCCCTTGCCGCCGCTTTTCTGGCCCATTGCGGCGATAGCCCCGCCGAATTAAGTGAAAATCTTACCTCCGTCACTCAAGAGCAGGCCGTGACGATGTTGCGTGACGATGTTGCGCTCGCCACGAACACCATCAAAAAAAGCGAGTTGCTCTTTGCCCGCCACGTTAATGCTTGGCTGGATGCCGAAGAAGAAAACGCGGCCACGCTCGACACCGCCATGCGCTACGCGGCCTGGGCGGTGTCCACCCCCGCCGGAAAAAAGCGCCACGGTCATGGCGTGTTGTTCAAAATCCCGGCCAAGCTCGATTTCCAGAGGCTGGTGCCGATTATTCCGGTGGAGAATATTCCCTACACAGCCCATCGTCTTGCTGACAGCCATTTACGAGTGCGCGAGGGTTTCGCGCTGACCGATAAAGGCACTGACCTGGCCGGTGCGCTGGGTGAAGCCAATTACTGCATTTGGTGTCATGAGCAAGGTAAGGACTCTTGCGCGCACGGCATGCGCGAAAAGAAAGAGGGTGATGCCGCTACGCTTCCCCCGTTTAAAAAGAGCAGCTTCGGTGTCGCACTGGCAGGTTGCCCGCTGGAAGAAAAAATTTCCGAATTTCACAAGGTTAAGGCGAATGGCCTGGCGCTGGGCGCGCTGGCTATCATCGTCGTGGATAATCCTATGGTCGCCGCAACGGGCCACCGTATTTGCAATGACTGCATGAAGTCCTGCATTTATCAAAAGCAGGAACCGGTGAATATTCCTCAGGCTGAAACGCGAACGCTGAAAGATGTTCTGGAACTGCCCTGGGGGTTTGAAATTTACAGCTTGCTTACCCGCTGGAACCCGCTCAATATCCGCCGTCCCTATCCGCGTGCGGCCACAGGCAAGCGCGTGCTGGTGGTGGGCATGGGACCGGCCGGTTACACGCTGGCACACCACTTGATGAACGATGGCCACGTCGTTGCCGCTATCGATGGACTGAAGATTGAACCGCTACCAGCAGAGCTGTCCGGCGTGGGCAGGGCGGGTGAGCGTGTGCCGTTTGCTCCGGTGCATGACGCCAGCGCCTTGAGCGAACCACTGGACGATAGAATCATGGCCGGTTTTGGCGGGGTGGCCGAATATGGCATTACCGTGCGCTGGGACAAAAATTTCCTGAAAATAATTCGCCTGTTGCTGGAGCGGCGCACGCAGTTTGCCTTGTTCGGCGGTGTGCGTTTCGGCGGAACAGTCACGGTCGAAAGCGCATTCGGCATGGGCTTCGATCACATTGCACTGGCTGCCGGAGCCGGTCGCCCAACCCTGCTCGACATACCCAACGGCATGGCGTGCGGCGTGCGCACCGCATCGGATTTTCTGATGGCCTTGCAACTGACGGGTGCGGCCAAGCCTGATTCCATTGCCAACATGCAAGTGCGCTTGCCCGTCGTGGTCATCGGCGGTGGTTTGACCGCGGTCGATACCGCGACCGAATCGCTGGCTTACTATCCGGTGCAAGTAGAAAAATTCCTGAGCCGCTATGAAACACTGGTCGCAGAAAAAGGCGAGGTGCTGCTGCGCCGCATGTGGTCTGGCACAGAAACCATTATTGCCGACGAATTCCTGGGCCACGCGCGTGCGATACGCGCGGAGCGGGCCAAGGCCGCGAGCGAAAACCGCCAGCCCAATATCCTCAAGTTGATCCAGTCGTGGGGCGGCGTCACGCTGGCCTATCGCAAGCGTCTGGTCGATAGCCCGTCGTACACCCTCAATCATGAGGAAATAGAAAAGGCGCTGGAGGAAGGCATCCATTTTGCCGAGGGGCTGACACCGCTACGCGTCGAGGTTGATGCGAATGGCGATGCTAGTGCCATGGTGTTGATGAACCAGGTGCTGGATGCCGACGGTAAATGGCAGGAAGCAGGCGAAATCCGCCTGCCCGCACACACCATTCTGGTGGCTGCGGGCACTCAGCCGAACACTGTGCTGGCGCGCGAATTTCCCGATGAATTCAAACTCGATGGCCGCTACTTTCAAGCCTGCGACGAGCAGGGCGAACCTGCAAAACCGGAACGTGCCGCTGCCAAGCCGGACAAGGTGCGCGTGCTGCTGTCCAAGCATGACGATGGCCGCTTCATCAGTTTTTTTGGCGACCTTCATCCCTCCTATTTTGGCAACGTCGTCAAGGCTATGGGCAGTGCCAAGCAGGGTTACCCGGTGGTGAGCAACATGCTGGCGCAGGTTGCCGCTGCGGCCAAGATGGATGACCACACTTTTATTGCGCGGATGAACGAAGATTGGCGCGCTACCGTGCACAAGGTTGTCCGCCTCACCCCAAATATTATTGAAGTGATCGTCAAGGCGCCTGCTGCTGCGCGTAACTTTCAGCCGGGGCAATTTTACCGGCTACAGAATTACGAGTCGCTGGCGATGCAAGTTGAAGGTACTCGTCTGGTCATGGAAGGCTTGGCCTTGACTGGCGCCTGGGTTGATGCCGAACAAGGTTTGCTGTCCACCATCGTCCTTGAAATGGGCGGCTCGTCACAGTTGTGCCAAAAGCTCACGCCCGGTGAACCGGTGGTGCTCATGGGGCCAACCGGCGAGCCCACTGAAATTGCGGCGGGCGAAGTGGTGTTGCTGGCGGGCGGCGGTTTGGGTAACGCCGTGCTGTTCTCTATTGGTAAGGCATTCCGCAACGCCGGTTCCCAGGTTCTTTATTTCGCCGGCTACAAAAAACTGATCGATCGCTACAAAGTGGAAGACATCGAAGCGGCGGCGGACGTGGTGGTGTGGTGTTCCGACGAAGCGCCCGGCTTCCCGGCGCGCCGTCCACAGGATCGCAGCTATACCGGCAACATCGTGCAGGCGATCAAAGCCTATGCCAGCGGTGAATTGGGGAAGCCAGAAATTGCGGTGAACGATGTGGATCGCATCATCGCCATTGGTTCGGATCGCATGATGGCAGCCGTGGCATCCGCCCGTCACGGCGAACTGAAGCCCTATATGAAGCCGTGCCACAACGCTTTCGGTTCCATCAATTCACCCATGCAATGCATGATGAAGGAAATTTGCGGCCAGTGCATCCAGCAGCACATTGATCCGGTGACCGGGAAAAGCACTTACGTATTTTCCTGCTTCAACCAGGATCAGCAACTCGATACGGTAGATTTCGCTGGCTTGAATTCACGGCTCAAGCAAAATACCGTGCAGGAAAAATTAACTGCACAATGGATAGAGCGCTGCCTCGCGCGGAATTAAAGTCGTATAATCGCAAATCAAATTATCGTAAAAGATTATCCTAGAAAAAGCAGTTAGCCACAGAGACCACAGAGACCACAGAGAAAAACAAAAGCCTGCAACACGGGAGCGATTTACCTTTTCGGTGAAACTAAAAAATGTGGGGAAACCACGTCTCTCTCTGTGTTCTCTGTGAACTCTGTGGCTTGAACTGAGGTTTTTAGGGTTATTCTGCCCGGCATATCCGGGCATTTTTGAAATAGGAGAGGTTCCATGCGTATAGGCATTCCTGCGGAAACGCGCGCAGGTGAAACCCGTGTTGCGGCGACACCGGAAACGGTGAAGAAGATGCTGGCGTCCGGCCATGCAGTCATGGTGCAGCAGGGCGCCGGGGCGGGGGCGAGCATACTCGATGCAGACTATCAGGCAGCCGGCGCTACCTTGGGCAGCGCAGCAGAGCTGTATGCCCAAGCTGAAATCGTGCTCAAGGTAAGGGCACCGACGCCGGACGAGTTGTCCAAACTCTCAGCCAACAAAGTCTTGATCGGCCTGCTGTCACCCTATCATGCGGATCTGGTTGCGGCTTACGCCAAGCAAGGCATCACTGCTTTCGCCATGGAAAAACTGCCGCGCACCTCGCGCGCGCAAGCGATGGACGTGCTGTCTTCGCAAGCCAATATTGCCGGCTACAAGGCGGTGCTGGTGGCGGCCAATTTGTACAAACGATTTATGCCGATGCTGATGACCGCAGCGGGTACGGTGAAGGCCGCGCGTGTGGTCATACTGGGTGTGGGCGTGGCTGGCTTGCAGGCCATTGCCACCGCCAAGCGCATGGGTGCGGTGATCGAAGCATCCGACGTGCGTCCGGCAGTGAAAGAACAAGTCGAATCGCTGGGTGCCAAGTTCATTGATGTACCCTACGAAACCGATGAAGAGCGTGATGCCGCGCAAGGTACGGGCGGCTATGCGCGCCCTATGCCGGCCAGCTGGATGGAACGCCAGAAGGTGGAAGTAGCCAAGCGCGTGGCGCAAGCCGACATTGTCATTACCACCGCATTGATTCCGGGCAGAGCTGCGCCGGTGCTGGTGACCGAAGACATGGTCAAGTCCATGAAACCGGGTGCGGTGATTGTGGACATGGCGGTCGAAGCGGGCGGAAACTGCCCCCTGTCCGAGTTGGGCAAGACCGTGGTCAAGCATGGTGTCACGCTGGTGGGTGAGGATAATTTTCCTGCTTTGGTGGCGACCGATGCCAGTGCTATGTATGCGCGCAACCTGCTCAACTTCCTCAACCTGCTATGCGACCCCAAGGGCGGCGGCAAGATGAACATCAACCGCGAGGACGACATTATTGCCGGGTCGTTGTTATGCATGGGCGGCGAAGTCATAACCAAATAGTGGAGATATTGAAATGAATGTTGTTGACCCCTTCATCATTAACCTGACCGTATTTGTACTGGCCGTGGTCGTTGGCTACCATGTGGTATGGAATGTCACGCCCGCGCTGCATACGCCGCTGATGGCGGTGACCAACGCCATCAGCGGCATCATCATCGTCGGCGCGATGCTGGCCGCAGGGCCGGAACAACTGGATGCAGGCACCGTGCTGGGGTTTGTCGCGGTTACGCTGGCGTCAGTCAATGTGTTCGGCGGCTTTCTGGTCACCCAGCGCATGTTGGATATGTTCAAGAAAAAAACTAAAAAATAAGGAAGATTTATGTCGGCAAATTATGTTGCATTAGCCTATCTGGTCGCCGCAATCCTGTTCATTCTGGCGCTCAAGGGCTTAAGCTCTCCGGTAACCGCACGACGCGGAAATATGTTTGGCATGGTGGGTATGGCCATCGCCGTGCTGACCACGCTCACTGTCACGCATAACGTGGCCTACATCCTGTTGGCGATTGCGGTCGGCGGCGCGGTCGGCGCGGTGGTTGCCCGCCGCATCCAGATGACGGCGATGCCGGAGCTGGTGGCGGCGATGCACTCGCTGGTGGGACTGGCGGCGGTGCTGATCGCCATATCGGCGTTCAACAATCCGGTGGCCTACGGTATTGCGCAGATTGGTGAAATGTTGAACTTAAGCAACCGTATCGAGCTGTTCATCGGCACTTTCGTCGGTGCGATTACTTTCACCGGCTCCATCATCGCATTTGGCAAATTGTCCGGAAAACTGGGCAGTAAGCCGCTGCGTTTTTCTGGCCAGCACTGGGTTAATCTTGCGCTGGGCGTGGTGATGATAGGCTTCGGTATCGCCTTCTGCATCACGCCGAGCTGGACCCCGTTCCTGATCATGACCGCCATCGCGTTGCTGCTGGGCGTGTTGCTGATCATGCCGATCGGCGGCGCGGACATGCCGGTGGTGGTGTCCATGCTGAACTCCTATTCCGGTTGGGCGGCAGCGGGGATTGGTTTTACCTTGAACAACAATATGCTGATTATCGCCGGATCATTGGTCGGCAGCTCGGGCGCAATCCTGTCCTACATCATGTGCAAGGCCATGAATCGCGGATTTCTGAATGTGATTCTGGGTGGCTTCGGCGGTGGCGAGGGCGCGCTGGTCGAGGCTGGCGATGGCGTGCAGAAGACCTATCGCAGCGGCAGCGCAGACGATGCGGCCTTCATGATGGGCAATGCCGACAGCGTCATCATCGTGCCGGGCTATGGTTTGGCGGTGGCGCGGGCGCAACATGCGATCAATGAAATGGCCGAATTGCTGACCGAAAAAGGCATCAAAGTGCGTTATGCCATTCACCCGGTGGCCGGGCGTATGCCGGGACACATGAACGTGTTGCTGGCCGAGGCCGAAGTGCCATACGAGCAAGTGGTGGAAATGGATGAGATCAATAACGAATTTGCCGACACCGATGTGGTGCTGGTGATCGGCGCCAACGACGTGGTTAACCCCGCCGCCAAGACTGATCCGCACAGCCCGATTTTCGGCATGCCCATCCTCGAAGCGCACAAGGCACGCACCATATTGGTGGTCAAGCGCAGCATGGCCGCCGGTTACGCCGGGCTGGACAATGATTTGTTCTACATGGACAAGACCATGATGGTATTTGGCGACGCTAAAAAGGTGGTCGAGGATGTCATCAAGGCGTTGGTACATTAAGTGAAACGGAATCTGCGCCCGCGTCTGCGGGCGTAATTATTTCTGCTACACTGGTGCCGGAATTAAAATTTTACGCATGATGCCTCAAAGATATTGTTCTATTTTTCTCTGGAGATTATGGCTTGCTGTTGTCCAACCTAAATAAATCCGACTGGCTGCGCATGGGTGCGCTGTCGGTGATTTATTTCTTGACTGCCAAGGCGGGGCTCTCGCTCGCCTTGTCCGGCGGCGCAGTGACTTTGTTCTGGCCTCCCTCCGGCATCGCTTTAGCTGCCTTGTTGCTGTTTGGACGGCGTCTGTGGCCCGGCATTTTCGTAGGTGCATTCTTGGCTACTCTGGGTGCAGATTTGCCCATCTTGGCCGTGACTGGAATTGCTTGCGGCAACACCGCAGCGGCATTGCTCGGCGCATCCTTGCTGAGTCGTAAAACCGGATTCAACCATCATCTGGAGTCGGTGCAGGATGTGCTGCGCTTGCTGGCTTTTGGCGCACTGATCAGCACCGCGCTCAGTGCGGCGAATGGCGCTTTCTGGCTGGAGCTGTTGGGCGGGAAAGTTGAGTGGCAGGATTATGGGCAGACTTTTCTGTTCTGGTGGATGGGCGATGCATTAGGGGTGGTGCTATTTGCGCCAGCCGTCTTTGCGTTCTATAGACGGGATTCGCTGGAATGGACACCCACTCTGCGCCTGTGGGCGCTGTTGATGTTCGGCACTTTAATTGTCCTCAGCTTTTTCGTTTTTACAGATTTTGGCAAGCATCTGTTCGGCTATCAATTCAAGCCATCCATCATACTCCCGGTCATTATCTGGGCTGCGCTCGGTTTTAATTTGCGCATTACCATCCTGGTGTTGCTGGTCACCTATGGGTTTTCGATATTCGGCTTGATTGCGGGTGTCGGGCGTTTCGCCAATATCCCCACGGATGCGGTCGATGTATGGCTGTACAACATCATCATAGGCGTGGTTG
The DNA here is from genome assembly GCA_009885195.1 of Gallionellaceae bacterium. Taxonomy (GTDB): domain Bacteria; phylum Pseudomonadota; class Gammaproteobacteria; order Burkholderiales; family Gallionellaceae; genus Nitrotoga. Next base: position 16,719 of record VFLG01000004.1, on the reverse strand, counting down.
GATTGTGCGCGGTCATGATGAATGAGCAGCGCAGTCGGGCTTATAAAAACCTGGAACGAAGCGAGCGCAATTTCAAACGTGCGCAGCGGGTTGTCGGCATGGGAAGTTGGCAGATGGATCTGGGCAAGAACAAATTGGTTTGCTCGGATGAAGTTTATGCAATTTTCGGCCTGGCGAATAATGGTCAACCGCTCAGCCAGCAAGACCTGCTTGATTATGTTCATCCAGATGACCGTAACATGATGGATGCCTGCGCGGCAGGGGTAATGCGTGGTGATCCTTGCGATATCGAGCATCGCATCGTGGCCGATGGCCAGACCAAGTGGCTGAGGCAAACCATAGAGGTAGATTTGGATCGTACTGGCCGGCCCGCCACAGCATTTGGCACGGTGCGCGATATTACCCGGCGCAAGTTGACGGAAGAGAATTTGCGCCTGGCGGCCAATGTATTCGAGGGTAGCGGCGAGGCCATTGTGATCACCGATGCCGATGCAAACATCCTGTCCGTCAATCAGGCATTTACCCGAACCAGCGGATACTCGCTGGAGGAGGTAAAGGGCAAAAATCCGCGCATGCTGTCCTCCGGCAAACATGATAATGATTTTTACCGCGCTATGTGGGCTGCGCTTAGTAGTGATGGATTCTGGCAGGGTGAAATTTGGGACAAAGACAAGAGTGGGCGTGTCTTCCCAAGGTGGATGTCCATCAGCGCAATCAAGGACGAGCAGGGCATCGTGACGCACTACATTTCGATTGCTGCCGACATCACCGAGCGCAAGGCAGCCGAGAAAAATATTCATGCGCTGGCCTATTTCGATGTGCTTACCGGTTTGCCAAACCGGATGTTGCTGCACGACCGTATCGGGCAATTAGTGACATCGTCTCATCGTGATAAGCAAAAATTTGCGCTGCTATTTATTGATCTGGATCGATTCAAGTACGTCAACGATTCCATGGGGCATGGTGTAGGCGACAAACTGTTGCAGGTCGTGGCGCAGCGGCTGACGGAATGCGTGCGGGAGGGTGATACGGTGTCGCGGATAGGCGGGGATGAGTTTGTTGTTTTGTTGCGTGAAACCGATGCCGACGGGGCGGCCAGTGTCGCAGCAAAAATCCTGGAATCGTTTGCGGCAGTCAGTGACATTGAGGGAGTCCATATTTCTACCCATGCCAGCATAGGTATCAGTATCTACCCCGACAATACCACCGACGCCGAGACGATGATCAGGAACGCCGATGTGGCGATGTATTGCGCCAAGGAAGCGGGGCGCAACAATTTCCAGTTTTTTACGCCGGGCCTGGATTTTCATGCCCGTCGGTTATTTTCCATGGAGAAGGATTTGCGCCTGGCTATGGAGCGCAACGAGTTCATCCTGCACTACCAGCCGCAACTGGATTTGACCACCGGCATGGTGTGCGGCGCGGAAGCGCTGTTGCGCTGGAACCACCCGGAGACGGGCACTATTTCGCCGGTCGATTTTATTCCAGTGGCAGAGGAGACTGGCCAGATTCTACCGATAGGCGAATGGGCACTGCGCGCAGCCTGCAGGCAACTGGCCGAGTGGAGGGGGCAGGGGATGGCCGCATTCCCGATATCGGTTAATGTGTCTGTCCGTCAGTTGCGCCAGACCAATCTGGCGCAACTGGTGAAAGATGTGTTGGAGGAGACCCGCTTGCATCCCGGTGACCTTGAGCTGGAACTCACTGAAGGCATCATGATGGTGGATACGCAGGCGGCTATGGCGTTTCTGACGCAGATGCACGAGATGGGTGTGCGCCTGTCGATAGATGACTTTGGCACCGGGTATTCCAGCCTGAGTTACCTGAAGCGGATGCCCCTCGACCGGTTGAAAATAGACCAATCATTCGTGCGCGACATCGAAATAGATGAGAACGATGCGGCCATCGTGCGCTCCATCATCAGCTTGGCTCACCGCTTCAAGCTGCGCGTCATAGCCGAAGGGGTCGAGACATCGGAGCAAATGGATTTCCTGCGTATCCGTGGCTGTGACGAAATTCAGGGCTTCTACTTTAGCCACCCGCTGCCAGCCGATGAGTTTGTGAAGTTCATCAAAAGTCATCCGGGAGGCGGCCAAGGCAGAGATATTCCTATGACCTAAAAATCGCAGTTCAAGCCACAGAGGTCACAGAGAACACAGAGAGAGGCGTGGTTTCTCCACATTTCGTAGCTTCACCGAAAAGGCGAGTCGTTCCCGTGTTACAACCGTTTGTTTTTTCTCTGTGATCTCTGTGTTCTCTGTGGCTTACCGCTTTTTCTAGGATGGCACCTCCACCTGCCGCAACTTCCAAACCATAATCCCCAGCCCCATCAGCCCCGCCAGCGCGCTAAACGAATACATCGCGCTCGCCCCGGCATACTGCCATAGCGGGCCGCTCAACAATCCGCCGACCACCCCACCCGCGCCATAGGTAATGCTGCCGAACAGCGCCTGTCCTCTGGACTGGTGTCGCCCCTGAAAGAAATGGTGCACCAGCGCCACCGCCGCTGCATGGAAAGCTCCGAAAGTTAAGGCGTGCAGCACCTGCGCCAGCAGCAGCAGGGAAAGGTTATCTACGTACCAGCCGATCAGCGTGAAGCGCAGCACCGCGCAGAAAAAGCTCACCATCAGGATCTGCGGCAAGGTATAGCGCCGCAACAGCCACGGCATGGCGAAGAACACCGCAATCTCGCACCCCACTCCCAGCGCCCACAGCCAACCCACCGCGCTTTTCGCGTAGCCGTGCTCGACCAGATAAATCGAGTAAAACGTGTAATAAGGGCCATGCGCCACGGCCATCAGAAAACACGCGCCGAACAGCGCCATGACCTGTGGCTGCATGACGATGCGCATGATGGGCTGGCTATCCGTGTGATGTGCCAGAATTTCGGTCGGGGGTATCTGGCGCGCGAACAATAGAATGCCCACCTTAAGCGCCAACCCCACCCACAAAATCCAGGCAATGGCGATGGTGTCAAACGCATAGCCCAGACCCAGCACAGCCACGATGAAACCGAGCGAGCCCCAGGAGCGGATACGGCCATAGCGCGCACTGTGGCTACCCAGATAGGTCAATGTAGTCGCCTCCACCAGCGGCATGGACGCGCTCCAGAAAAAACTCATCAGCCCCAGCACCAGCAGCAGGCCATAAAACTGCGTGGTGAAGAACACCCCCAGATAACTCAGCGCGGCGCACGCCGCCGCGATCTGCACCACCAGCAGGCGCCGGCCTGTGCGGTCGGCCAGCCAGCCCCACAGGTTGGGGGCCAGCATGCGCATCACCGGCTGCACCGACATCAGGATGGCAATCTGCATCGCGTCGAAATGAATGGATTGCAGATACAAACTCCAGTAAGGCGCGAACATGCCTACAAAAGCGAAGTAAAAGAAATAGTAACCGGAGATGCGCCAGTGGTAGTTTTTATTTGGGGACACGATAAATATGCATCAGGCAGGCTGGCGGAACCCTATCCGCAAGGGGGCATTATCTCACGCGAGTAAAATAATTTTGCATGTCTCTCTTGAAATCCGGACAATTGCCTCCATTTTCCCCGTGTACTTTTGGATAAATTAGTTTGGGACATCAAATGGAACACACCGAAAACGTATCCCAGCAGACCGAACAAGCCGCACAGCCTGAGATAATGCCCAGCTTGGAAGAAATGCTGAAGCAGGCCGAACTGAATGCAATGGAACACCACGATGCATGGCTGCGCGCCAAGGCCGATGCAGAGAATATCCGACGCCGCGCTCAAGAAGACATCAGCAAGGCGCAGAAATTTGCCGTGGAGCGCTTTTCAAATGAGCTGCTGGCGGTGAAAGACAGCTTGGAAGCTGGCTTGGCGGTGCAGACCGAGAATATCGAGAGCTTCAAGAGCGGCATGGAGCTGACGCTCAAGCAACTTTCCAGCGTGTTCGATAAATTTCATATCAAGGACATCAATCCGCTCGGCGAAAAATTCGATGCGCACAAGCACCAGGCCATCGGCATGCTTGAGAGCGAGCAGGAACCGAATACGGTGGTGAGCGTGATGCAGAAGGGTTATCAGTTGCATGACCGGGTGCTGCGCCCGGCGCTGGTGATGGTGGCAAAAGAAAAAAATAAAGCGGGTAGCTGGTAGCCAGTAGCGGGTAGCCAGTAGCGGGTAGCAAAACCGGGTCTGGCTACAAGCTACCAGCTACAGGCTCAAGACTTGAAATATGGATTATCCGCCCCACTTTAGGCAACAACAGGTTCACGGATTCAACATATACAACTGAGAGGAAAGCATCATGGGAAAGATTATTGGTATTGATTTGGGCACCACCAACTCGTGCGTGGCCATCATGGAAAACGGCAAGCCCAAGGTCATCGAGAACGCTGAAGGCACGCGCACCACGCCCAGCATCATCGCCTATATGGAAGATGGTGAGGTGCTGGTCGGCGCGCCGGCCAAGCGCCAGGCGGTGACCAACCCGAAAAACACGCTATATGGCGTCAAGCGCCTGATCGGCCGCCGCTTCGAAGAGCCCATGGTGCAGAAGGACATCGGCATGGTGCCGTACTCCATCGTCAAGGCCAAGAACGGCGACGCATGGGTTAAGGTGCGCGACAAGGAAATTTCCGCTCCGGAAATTTCCGCGCAAGTGCTGATGAAGATGAAGAAGACCGCCGAGGATTACCTGGGTGAACCAGTCACCGAGGCCGTCATTACCGTGCCCGCCTATTTTAACGATAGCCAGCGTCAAGCTACCAAGGATGCCGGGCGCATTGCCGGGCTGGATGTGAAGCGCATCATCAACGAACCGACTGCGGCCGCGCTGGCTTTCGGCATGGACAAGCAGGAAGGCGATCGCAAAATCGCAGTGTATGACCTGGGCGGCGGCACGTTTGATATTTCCATTATCGACATCTCCGAAATCGAGGGCGAGCACCAGTTCGAGGTGTTGTCCACCAACGGCGATACCTTCCTCGGCGGTGAAGATTTCGACATGCGCGTGATTGAATTTCTGGTAGATGAATTCAAGAAGGACAGCGGCATCGACCTGAAGAAGGACATGCTCGCCCTGCAACGCCTGAAGGACGCGGCGGAAAAAGCCAAGATCGAGTTGTCCAGCGCGCAGCAGACCGAAGTAAACCTGCCTTACATCACCGCCGATGCCAGCGGCCCGAAACATTTGGCGGTAAAAATTACCCGCGCCAAACTGGAAAGCCTGGTGGAAGAGCTGGTCGAGCGCACTATAGCGCCCTGCAAAATCGCGATGAAAGACGCTGGCGTTTCCAACGCTGACATCGCCGACGTGATTCTGGTGGGCGGTCAAACCCGTATGCCGATGGTGCAGGAAAAAGTTAAAGCCTTTTTCGGCAAGGAAGCGCGGCGCGACGTCAATCCGGACGAGGCTGTGGCCGTGGGCGCCGCAATCCAGGGCGGCGTGCTGCAAGGCGAAGTAAAGGATGTGTTGTTGCTGGACGTAACTCCGCTTTCATTGGGTATTGAAACCATGGGCGGCGTGATGACCAAGCTGATCAAGAAAAACACCACTGTACCAACCAAGGCAGCGCAAGTGTTTTCCACTGCCGAAGATAACCAGAACGCGGTCACCATCCATGTGCTGCAGGGTGAGCGCGAAGTATCCTCTGGCAACAAAAGTTTGGGGCAATTCAATCTCACCGACATCCCACCCTCACCGCGCGGCATGCCGCAGATCGAAGTGACTTTCGACATTGATGCTAACGGCATTCTGCATGTGGGCGCAAAAGACAAGGCTACCGGCAAGGAATCCAAGATCACCATCAAGGCCAGTTCCGGTTTGTCGGAAGCTGAAATCCAGAAGATGGTGCAGGATGCCGAAGCCCATGCCGACGATGACCGCCAGACAGTAGCTTTGGTTGCCTCGCGCAATCAGCTGGACGCGCTGATCCACTCCACGCAGAAATCGCTGAAAGAATATGGCGAGCAGCTGGATGCCACGGAAAAAGGCAATATCGAAGCTGCCTTGAAAGAAGCCGAGGAGGTGGTAAAAGGCGACGACAAGACTGCCATTGATGCCAAGGCGGAAGCGCTGGCGACTGCCGCGCAAAAGCTGGGCGAAAAGATGTACGCCGCTGAACAGGCCAAGGCGCAGGCGGGCACGGCAGATGCCGGTTCAGGTGCTGAAGCCAAAAAAGATGAGGGTGATGTGGTAGATGCTGAATTCACAGAGGTAAAAGATAAGAAGTAAAATCTATTAGCCACAGAGAACACAGAGGCCACAGAGAAATCTGATTTTCGCGCCGCGTTCTCTGTGATCTCTGTGTTCTCTGTGGCAAAAACAAAATGAGCAAAAAAGATTACTACGAAGTCCTCAGCATCAACCGCGACGCTTCGGAAGACGAAATAAAAAAGTCTTACCGCAAGCTGGCGATGAAGCACCACCCTGACCGCAACCCGGACAATCCCAAATCGGAAGACCACTTCAAGGAAGCCAAGGAAGCCTACGAAGTATTGTCTGATACGCAGAAACGCGCTGCTTACGACCAGTATGGCCACGCTGCGACCGATGGCAGTATGGGCGGAGGATTCGGTGCTGGCCAGGGCGCGGCCGGATTTGATTTCAGCGACATCTTCGGTGATATTTTTGGCGGGGGGCGAGCAGGCGGTGGCGGGCGTAGTGGTGTGCAACGCGGTGCCGACCTGCGCTACAACCTGGAAATTACGCTGGAGCAAGCTGCGCGTGGCACTGAAACAAAAATTCGCGTGCCCACCATGGCTGAATGCGAAACCTGCCACGGCAGCGGCGCCAAGCCCGGCACCAGCCCAAGCACCTGCACCACCTGTGCCGGACATGGTCAGGTGCGCATGCAGCAGGGGTTTTTCTCGATCCAGCAAACCTGCCCGCGTTGTCACGGCAGCGGCAAAATTATTGCTTCGCCCTGCACCCCCTGTCATGGCGTGGGGCGCATCAAGCAACACAAGACTCTATCGGTAAAAATACCAGCCGGGGTGGATAACGATGACCGCATTCGATTATCCGGCGAAGGCGAACATGGCAGCAATAAAGGCCCGGCGGGCGACCTGTATGTGGTCATCCACATCTCACCACACTCGGTATTCCAGCGCGACCATAATGACCTGCATTGCGAAATGCCGATCAGTTTTGCCATTGCCGCGTTGGGCGGTGAAATCGAAATCCCTACGCTGGATGGGTCGGCGCGCATCAAGATTCCAGCCGAAACACAGTCCGGCAAAGTATTCCGCCTGCGCGGCAAGGGTATCAAGGGGGTGCGCAGTTCAACCTTTGGTGACCTGCATTGCCACGTGATGATAGAAACCCCGGCCAACCTCACCGACAGGCAAAAGGAATTGCTGCGTGAGTTTGAGAAAATAAATGAGGGTGACAGCGCGCGCCATAGCCCTCGCGCAAAATCCTGGATGAACAAGGTTAAGGAATTTTTTGGGTAATTTCTAGCTGGTAGCTCGTAGCCAATAGCTTGTAGCAAAAATGTTTCTGCTACCCGCCACAAGCTACCCGCCACAAGCTGATTGGGAGAGCACCATGCAGATAAAAGCGCTCGGACATGTTGTACTCAAGGTGCGCAACCTGGAACGCTCGGTGAAATTTTACCGTGACGTTCTCGGCATGAAAGAAGTAGCACGCCTGCGCACGTCCATGGTGTTTTTCTCATTCGGAAAAAACCATCACGATCTGGCCTTGCTGCAAATCGGCGAGCTGGCCGCCTCCCCCGTTCCGGCCAGTGTTGGGCTTTATCATGTCGCGTTCAAGGTGGGTGACAGCCTGGATGAACTGCGCGAATGCAAAAGAAATCTCGAACTACACGGAATTCCGCTTCTCGGCGCCAGCGACCACAGTGTCAGTCAATCTTTATATATTCAGGATCCGGATGGAATTGAAATTGAGCTGTATGTGGATGCCGATCCGACAGTGTGGCGGGATAACCCCGCTGCGCTGACCACCCTCAAACCGCTTGTGCTGTAATAACCCTTAAAACTGTCAAGTTTTGTATGGACACTTGGCTTTGGTGCAGTCAGCGTAAAGGTAAAGCGAATGCTCGCGGATATTGAACCCCCGTTCCTTGGCAACCTTGATCTGGCGCTTTTCAATTTCCGGGTCGTAAAATTCTTCAACCCGGGCACATTGCAGGCAAATCAGGTGGTCGTGGTGTCCTCCCTGATTGAGCTCGAACACTGCCTTGCCGCTTTCAAAGTGGTGGCGGGCAAGCAACCCGGCTTGCTCGAACTGCGTGAGCACCCGGTATACCGTCGCCAAACCGATATCGAGCCCCTCGCCTATCAGTAATTTATACACATCCTCGGCGCTTAAGTGCCGTACCTCCCCATGCTCGAACAGATTGAGAATCTTCAGGCGCGGTAATGTGGTCTTAAGGCCGACGGCCTTGAGGTTGGTGGGTGTGCTCATAATGGTTTCCTTCAGCATAGTGTAGTTGTGTTTCGCAGCTTGCGCGAGCTTAAATCTGAAGTGCAATATTTGTTGACAGCCGCGATTGTGGATTAGAAGAATACCCGATTGAGCGATATGAATCCTCCCTTATGGGTAAAAATCGACTCTGGCACCCGAATTCGGGCTGTTGTGGTTTAATGTTGTAAAGTGTTTTAGTATCTGTATGATACGAGTCACAAATTAACACGCAGGCGGTAGATGCATGAAAACTAGGGTGTTCTGGAAAGCAGATTGGTTTGTCGGATTGTTGGTTGTGCTGCTGTTCCTGTTCGGCGCCAACAGCGATCTGATGCAAAGCCTGGAGCGCAAGGCTTATGACTTGGGCGTGCTGGCTTCCTCGCGCACGCCGAGCGACAAGATTGCGGTGATCGCGATCGACGATCAGAGCATCGCCAATCTGGGGCGCTGGCCGTGGCCGCGCGAAATCCACGCCAATATGGTGGATATTCTAGCAGCGGGCCATGCGAAAGTCATAGGCTACACCGTTTTATTCTTTGAGCCGCAAGTCGACGCGGGCTTGGCCTACATCAATAATATAGCCGAGCTGGTCGCCAGTTCATCACTCAGAAACACCACTAATCCCGCACATCAGGCTGAAATAGCCCAACTGGACGCGTTGCTGCTGGATGCGATGCAAAGTCTCGATAACGATCAAAAGCTCAGCGACAGCATGGCCAATGCGAATGATGTATTGCTGGGTATGTTCTTTGAATTAGGTGAGCCGCAAGGCAAGCCCGATCAGGTATTGCCTGACTACGTGCTGCGCAATAATCTGGTGAACGTGAAGGATGCCAGCGGCTCCGGCGCGTTGCCGCTGTCCGCTCAAGGCGTGTTGCCACCGATCCCGCTGTTGGGTAGCAAGACCTTGGCGATCGGGCATCTCAACAGCTTCCCGGACGTGGATGGCGCGGTGCGCACCGAACCGTTGGCGCTGGGCTATTACGATCAATACTACCCATCGCTGTCATTGATGCTCGCCGCCAAGAGCCTCAATCTTGAGACTAAAGACATACAGGTCAATCTGGGTGTAGGTGTGCAGCTGGGCAATCAAAACATCGCCACCGACCCGGCCTTGCGCATGCAAACTTATTTTTACAAGGATCAGCATGGGCAGTCCGCTTTCCCGGTGGATTCCTTCTACGACGTTTTAACCGGCAAGATTCCGGCGGAAAAATATCGCGACAAGATCGTGCTGATAGGCGCGTCGGCAGCCGGTGTGAGCACCATGCAGGTGACGCCGATCGGGCCGGGCATGGCTCCGGTGCAGACGCTGGCACATTCCGTTTCCAGTATTCTCAAACAGGACTTCTTTGTCACACCAGTCTGGGGTTTCTGGGCACAAATCGGGGTGTTCCTGCTGGTGGCGCTATACATCATCTTGCTGCTGCCGCGCCTGACAGCGGGCATGGCCGCAGCGGTTACGGCAGGCTTGTTTGCCACTTTGTTAGCCACGCATTTTGTGCTTATGACCAGGCAGGCGCTGTGGTTACCACTGATGTTGCCGGTAGCGTTACTGCTGGTTGGCCATTTGTTGCTGACCACCAAGAATTTTCTGCTCACCGAAAAAGGCAAACTGAAATCCGATGCCGAATCTGCAGAAAGCAACCGCATGCTGGGCTTGGCGTTTCAAGGGCAGGGCCAGCTGGATATGGCCTTTGATAAATTCCGCAAGGTGGAAATCGACGACAGCCTGATGGAAGTGCTTTACAACCTTGGGCTGGATTTCGAGCGCAAGCGCCAGTTTAACAAGGCGGAATCCGTATTCAAATATATGGCGGAATACAACCCCAAGTTCCGTGACCTGGATGCGCGCCTGGCGCAGTCCAAGGCGATGTCGGAGACGGTGATACTCGGCGGCTCTTCCGGTAAAAGTAATGCCAGCACTATGGTGTTGGACAAGGCTGGGGTGTCCAAGCCGATGTTGGGGCGCTATGAAATCGAAAAGGAGCTGGGCAAGGGCGCGATGGGCGTGGTCTATCTCGGCAAGGATCCGAAAATCGGGCGCGTGGTGGCGATCAAGACCATGGCATTGTCGCAAGAATTCGAGGGGGACGAACTGGCAGAAGTCAAAGCCCGTTTTTTCCGTGAGGCCGAAACGGCGGGTCGTTTGAACCACCAGAATATTGTGACTATGTATGATGCGGGTGAAGAGCATGATCTTGCTTACATCGCAATGGAATTCCTCAAGGGTAAGGACCTGGTTCCATACACTAAGGCGGATAATTTGCTGCCGCTGCCGAAGGTGATGAGCATCGTCGCCCGCGTCGCCGACGCGCTGGATTACGCGCACAAGCAGAACGTGGTGCATCGCGACATCAAGCCGGCCAACATCATGTACGACCCGGAGACGGATACGCCCAAGGTGACCGATTTCGGTATCGCGCGCATTACCGATTCGAGCAAGACCAAGACCGGCATGGTGCTGGGCACGCCTTCTTTCATGTCGCCCGAGCAATTGGCCGGCAAAAAGATCGAGGGCGGTTCCGACCTGTTCTCGTTGGGTGTCAGCTTGTACCAACTGGCTTGTGGTAAGCTCCCATTCGAAGGGGATTCGATGGCGCAACTGATGTACCGCATCGCCAACGAGCCGCATACTGATATTCTGAGCATCAAGGCGGATTTGCCGCCCTGTGTGGCGGCAATTATCAACAAGGCATTGGCGAAGAAAGTGGAAGATCGTTACCAGAGCGGCAGTGAGATGGCCGAGACGATCCGCCAGTGTATGGCAAGTTTGCACGGATAATAATTATGAATATTTTACAGGCGTTGGAAATTGTCAGCCAGACCCATCCGGGGATGGTGCGGGCACACAATGAGGATAGCGTGGTATATGACGCATCATGCGGGCTGGTGGTACTGGCCGATGGCATGGGTGGCTACAAGGCCGGCGAAGTGGCCAGCGGTATCACCGTTTCGGTAATGGCCACCGAGATCAGAGACGCGCTGCAACATCACCGCGCCGCAGACAGCGATGCGGGGAGCGGCGAAGACCTCGGCGTGGTGTTGCTGCGTGACAACGTGCAAAAGGCCAATGCCTCGATCTATCATGCGGCGCAGAGCCAGCCGCAGTATGCCGGTATGGGCACTACGGTAGTGGCCGGATTATTCTACGATAACCGCCTTGCGGTCGCTCATGTGGGTGATTCGCGTATGTACCGTTTGCGCGGTGAAACGTTTGAACCGATCACGCGTGATCATTCATTGCTGCAGGAACAAATAGACAGTGGCATGATTTCCGTGGCGGATGCGCGCTTATCCAGGAACAAAAACCTGGTTACGCGCGCAGTCGGCATTGATCCTGAAGTGAAAGCGGAGGTGCATGTCCATCAGGTGCAAGTGGGCGATATTTATTTGCTATGCTCGGATGGCCTGAATGACATGGTCGAAGACGATGATATTGGCAGTACCTTACAAATGCTGCAATCCAATCTGCCGCTGGCGGCGAGCCAGTTGATTCAGATGGCGAATGATAATGGCGGGCGCGACAATGTATCTTTGATACTGATTAAAGTTAAGGGAAAATTTGCCGTGCCGAGTGGCTGGCTGGCGAAATTTATGGCCCTGTTCAGGAATTAACACATGGCTTCAAGATTTAAATCGCGGGCACAAGAATTAAGTTACGGGAACTGACGATATGGCGGCGAGACTGATACTCAGCATGAATGGTGTAGTGTTGCAGGAATATGCCCTGAACAAAGAGCGCATGACCATCGGGCGCAAGGAACACAATGATATCGTGATTGATAATCTTGCTGTCAGCGGTGAGCACGCTGCGATAGTGACCCTGCTCAACGATTCTTTCCTGGAGGATTTGGACAGTACCAATGGAGTGGTAGTGAATGGCATGGTGACCAAAAAACATTTTCTGCAGAACAATGACCTGATTGAAATCGGCAAGTACAAACTAAAATATTTAAACGATCAGCATGGTCAGTCCACCGCAGCAGATTTTGAAAAAACCATGGTGTTGCGCGCGCCTCTCCATACCCCGGCCAGCCGCCAGGCGAAAGAGTCCCCGATTGAAGTGACTGGCAAGTATGAGGCTGTGGCATCGCCACAACCCTTGCCTCCCGCCGAGAAAGCGCCCTCATCGCAGGCTAAGGCGGTCGCGCCATCCCAACCAGGCCCCCCCATCGGGCAAGCGCCTGTGCCGCAACAGGCCAAGGCTGTCACGCCGCCGCAACCCGCTCCTGCAGGGAATTCAACTGTGCCGCAGCAAGCGGGAGCCGTGATACAGATACTGACTGGCCCTAACGCCGGCAGGGAGCTGGAGTTAGTCAAGAATCTGACCACCCTGGGTAAACCCGGCGTCCAGGTGGCGGTATTGACCCGGCGTCCGCACGGTTATTTTATAACTTACGTGGAGGGGGCGAGTTACCCCACGGTCAATGGCAAGCCGCTGGACGATCAGCCGCATCAACTTGCAGAGCACGACATCATCGGGCTGGCGGGGATCAAGATGGAATTCTATTTCAAAAGTTAACGGCTCTGTTCGGGAGCGTAGTTTTGAGTAAAAACTAGTCCGGGTAATTGACGATGAAACTCAGGATACTGGGCTGTAGCGGGGGTATAGGGGGCAATTTCCGCACCACTTCCATGCTGCTGGATAATGATGTGCTGATTGATGCGGGCACGGGCGTGGGCGACCTTAGCGTGGCTGAGCTGTGCATGATCGATCACGTCTTTGTTACCCACTCCCATCTTGACCACATTGCCTGCATCCCCCTGATGGTTGACAGCGTGGGTTGTATGCGTGACAAGCCGCTGACCATTCACGCCACAGAGGCGACGCTGGAAATTCTCAGGCAACATATATTTAATTGGAAAATCTGGCCGGACTTTACCCAGATTCCCAATGCACAGCAGTCATACATGCGTTATCAGGCGATTCAGCTGGGACAAGCCGTGGAACTGCGGGGACGAAAAATTACTGCGTTGCCCGCCAACCATGTCGTGCCTGCGGTGGGATTCCAGATTGACAGCGGGGCAGCCAGCCTGGTGTTCAGCGGCGACACCACAAGCCAGGACGCGCTGTGGGAAGTGGTCAACCGTATCGCCAACCTGCGCTATCTTATTATCGAAACTGCTTTCTCCAATGCGGAGAAAGAGTTGGCGTTGCTGTCCAAGCATTTGTGCCCCAGTTTGCTGGCTGAAGAGCTGCTCAAGCTGAAACGCAGTCCGGAAATTTTTATCACCCATCTGAAACCGGGAGAGGTGGAACTGACCATGCAAGAAATTAGCGAATGCGTACACGGAATATCGCCGGTAATGTTGCAGAACGGCCATGTGTTCGAGTTTTAGCGCCGAATGATTGAGATTAAAAGGATCGTTGGATGAATAGTGTAATAACAGAACATCCGGACCGGCGCAGTAATGCCAATGTCATGGCGGCGCAATTGGAGTTCACCAAGAACCTCAATAATGTCACCAACAAGATCCATGCCACCAGCAATATCGACGAGATCATGCTGGATGTGAGCAAGGACATTTGCACGCTGTTCAATGCTGACCGCCTCACCATCTATGTGGTTGGGGATGACAAGGCATCGCTGGTTTCCAAGGTCAAGACCGGGTTGAACTCGTTCAAAGATCTCAAGCTGCCCATCGCCGAGCAGAGTATTGCCGGTTATGCCGCGCTGAATAAAAAAACGCTCAATCTCAAGGATGTGTACGACGAGAATGAGTTGGCATCACACAGCTCCCATCTACGTTTTTTGCAGGATGTGGACAAGCGCACCGGCTACCGCACCCGGCAGATGCTGGTGGCAGCCATAGTCGAGATGGGCAGCAATGAGCTGGTTGGCGTCATCCAGGTCATCAATAACAAGGCCAACTTGCACTTCCCGAGCATGGTGGAAGAGGGCGTGCAGGAACTGGCGCAGACCCTGGCCGTGGCGCTGCGCCAGCGCCAGCAACAGCAACAGGCTACAACGAAGACCAAGTACGATTACCTGGTGGCCGATGCCATGCTGTCTGCCGCCGAGTATGATCTGGCTACGCGTACCGCACGGCGCAAGGCTGTCGACATCGAGGATGTGCTGATAGATGAATTCCAGGTTAAATTGGAATCAATCGGCCAGGCGCTTTCACGTTTCTTCGGCGTGCCCTATGAGCCATTCAAGCCTGACCGGATCAAGCCATCCGACTTGCTGAAAAACCTGAAGCGCGATTATGTCGTCAGCAGCCACTGGGTGCCGGTAGAGGAAAACCAGGATGGCCTGGTGATACTGACCACCGATCCCGAGCGGATAAAAGCCTCGCGCGTGGTCAATAATATTTTTCCGAAGAACCGGCTGGTTTATAAGGTTTGTCCGCAACGCGAGTTTCAGGCGACCGTCGATTTGTTCTACGGCGGTGGCGGGATTGGTGACATAACCGGCGGCATGGAAATGGGTGGCTCGTCGGTGGATGAGATGCTTACCGCCATGGGAGGCGACGATGAGGATCTCGCCAGTTTAAGCCAGGAGGATGTGAGCGCGGCGGAAGACAACGAGCTGGTCAAGCTGGTCAACAAGGTCATCGTGGATGCTTACCGCATGGGCGCTTCAGACATCCATATCGAACCTACACCGGGCAAGGGCAAGACGCTGATCCGCTTGCGCAAGGACGGCTCGCTGCTCAACTATATCGAGGTGCCCGCCACCTACCGCAATGCCCTGGTGACCCGCCTCAAAATCATGTGCGACCTGGATATTTCGGAGAAGCGCAAGCCGCAGGACGGCAAGATCAAGTTCAAAAAATACGGGCCGCTGGATATTGAATTGCGTGTGGCCACTGTTCCTTCGCAAGGCGGCGTGGAAGATGTGGTGATGCGTATCCTGGCCGCCGGCGAGCCGATCAAGCTCGACGAACTGGGTCTGTCGGTGCGCAATCTGGAAACCTTGAAAGGCGTGATTACCAAGCCTTACGGCCTGTTCTTTGTGTGCGGCCCGACCGGTTCCGGTAAAACCACGACGCTGCACTCCGTGCTCGGCTACATCAACAAGCCGGACACTAAAATCTGGACCGCAGAAGACCCTGTGGAAATTACCCAGAAGGGTCTGCGCCAGGTGCAGATCAACAGAAAGGCCGGGATGGATTTTCCCACCATCATGAAAGCCTTTCTGCGTTGCGATCCGGACGTGATCATGGTGGGTGAGATGCGCGACAAGGAAACGGTGTCCATCGGCATTGAAGCCTCGCTCACCGGCCACCTGGTGTTTGCCACCCTGCATACCAACAGCGCGCCGGAATCCATCACCCGCCTGTTGGATATGGGCATGGACCCCTTCAATTTCGCCGATGCCCTGTTGGGTATCCTGGCCCAGCGACTGGCCAAGCGCTTATGCAAAAAATGCAAGAAACCGCATATCGCCACACCCGATGAAATCAAGTTGCTGCTGGCCGAATATTCGGCCGAGCTGATGAACACCACCGTCTGGAAACAGGATGCCAACGCCGCCTACCAGGCGCTGTATGCCGAATGGGTCAAGCTGTTTGCCGATGACAAGGGGCAGTTCACGCTATACGAATCGGTGGGTTGCGACAACTGCACCGGCACCGGCTATCGCGGACGGGTGGGTTTGCATGAGTTGATGGTGGGCACCGACCTGATAAAAAAGAATATTCAGGAACATGCCCGGGTCGCGGAAATGTTTGCCACCGCGCTTGATGACGGCATGCGCACCCTGAAGCAGGACGGCATCGAAAAAGTGTTGTCCGGCATCACCGACATCCACCAAGTGCGTGCCGTGTGCATGAAATAGCCATGACGCAAACCGATCATCTGCTGCATCGGCTGGATGAACTGAATGCCATCGGCATCGCGCTTTCCAGCGAGCGCGATATTAACCGCCTGCTGGAAATCATACTGGACGCGGCCAAGCGCATCACCCGTGCCGATGCCGGGACGCTGTACCTGGTAGATATGGAGCAGCAGGCGCTCAAGTTTGAAATTGTCCGCAATGACACCCGCGGTATTGCGCTGGGCGGCACAACCGGTGAGCCGGTCCCGTTTTATCCGATTCGACTGTACGATGACGCAGGCAAGCCCAATCACCAGATGGTGGTGGCTTATGCCGCATTGAGCGGCGAGACGGTCAACATCCCCGATGCATACACTGCCGAGGGCTACGATTTTTCCGGCACCAAGGCCTTTGACCGCAAGACCGGCTACCGCTCCACCTCTTTTCTGACGGTGCCGATGCGCAACCATGAAAACGAAATAATCGGCGTGCTGCAACTCATCAACGCCCAGCAAGGTAACGGCCAGATCGTGGCTTTTTCGGAAGCCGACCAGCAC
>VFLG01000037.1 GCA_009885195.1 Gallionellaceae bacterium | reverse complement strand
GTGATTGCACGTCAGTCGGTGAGCCAGCCGATGCAAACCGGCCTGAAGTCGATTGACTCGATGGTGCCGGTCGGTCGGGGTCAGCGTGAACTCATCATTGGTGACCGCCAGACCGGCAAAACAGCCGTCGCGGTGGATGCCATCATCAACCAGAAGGGTCAGAACATGACCTGCGTTTATGTGGCGATCGGCCAAAAGGCTTCAACGATTGCCAACGTCGTGCGCAAGCTGGAAGAGCACGGCGCGATGAAATATACCATTGTGGTGGTGGCCACCGCTTCTGATTCCGCTGCCATGCAATTCCTGGCGCCTTATGCCGGCTGCACCATGGGCGAGTACTACCGCGACCGTGGTCAGGATGCCTTGATCGTTTACGATGACTTGACCAAGCAAGCTTGGGCCTATCGTCAAATCTCCTTGCTGCTGCGCCGTCCGCCGGGCCGTGAAGCTTATCCTGGGGACGTGTTCTACCTGCACTCCCGTCTGCTGGAGCGCGCCGCGCGCGTGAATGAAGAGTATGTCGAGAAATTTACCAAGGGCACAGTCAAGGGCAAGACCGGTTCACTGACCGCGCTGCCGGTTATTGAAACGGCTGCCGGTGACGTTTCCGCGTTCGTGCCGACCAACGTGATTTCGATTACCGACGGCCAGATCTTTCTGGAAACAGATTTGTTCAATGCCGGTATTCGTCCCGCGATCAACGCCGGTATTTCGGTGTCGCGCGTGGGCGGTGCAGCGCAGACCAAGGTGATTAAAAAGCTGGGCGGTGGTGTGCGTCTGGCCTTGGCGCAGTACCGCGAGCTGGCCGCTTTCGCGCAATTCGCTTCCGACCTGGACGAAGCCACGCGCAAGCAATTGGAACGCGGCCGTTTGGTCATGGAGCTGATGAAGCAGCCGCAATACGCGCCGCTGTCCGTGGCAGAAATGGCGGTTACGCTGTTTGCGATTAACAAGGGCTCGTTCGATGACGTGGCGGTGAACAAGGTGTTGGCATTTGAATCCGCGCTGCACGCCTTTGTTAAATCCCAACACAAGGCCTTGATGGATGCGATCGAATCCACCAAGGATTTGTCCGCCGATAACGAAAAAATACTGATTGCGGCGATTGAGAAATTCAAGACCACTGCAGTTTATTAAGCGGGCGCGATTAACCGTGTCCCTAAGCCGGAGCTGAGATAATGGCTGGAAGCAAAGAAATCCGCACCAAAATCAAGAGCGTTGAAAATACACGCAAGATTACGCGCGCGATGGAAATGGTAGCGGCGTCGAAGATGCGCAAAGCGCAGGAGCGCATGCGAGCCGCCCGGCCCTATGCGGAAAAGATACGCCAGGTAGCCGCGCATATGGCGCGCGCCAACCCGGAATATAAACACCCCTTCCTGATCAAGCGCGCTGCCGTCAAGAATATTGGCGTGATCGTTATTACTTCCGATAAAGGCTTGTGTGGCGGCCTCAACACCAACATTTTGCGTCTGGTCGTGAGCCGGATGAAAGAGTGGGAAGGCGAGGGCAAAGGTATCGCAGTGTGTCCTATCGGTAACAAGGGATTTGGCTTTATGTCCCGTATTGGGGCAAATGTTAAGTCACATATGATCGGTTTGGGTGATACACCGCATATTGAAAAGTTGATCGGCGCGGTCAAGGTGATGCTGGATGCCTACACCGCCGGTGAATTGGACGCCATTTATCTGAGCTACAACGACTTCGTCAATACCATGAAGCAAGAGCCAATGATGGAGCAGTTGCTGCCACTTAGCAGCGAGCAACTGGGGGCGTCAAAAGATAGCTGGGATTATATTTATGAGCCGGATGCCAAGCTGGTCGTTGATGAATTGCTGACTCGCTACGTCGAATCACTGGTTTACTCGGCGGTGACCGAAAACCAGGCGTCCGAACAGAGTGCGCGCATGGTGGCGATGAAAGCCGCATCGGATAACGCCAAGAGCGTGATCGGCGAGCTCAAGCTGATTTACAACAAGGCGCGCCAGGCTGCAATTACCAAGGAAATTTCAGAGATTGTGGGCGGCGCGGCGGCGGTTTAGCGCGGCGGTAGGGGCGCGATGAATCGCGCCCAAAACGGAATTAATATTTAATGTGGGGAATCTCAAATGAATCAAGGAAAAATCGTTCAGTGTATCGGTGCGGTGGTAGACGTTGAATTTCCGCGTGACCAGATACCCAGAGTTTACGATGCGCTGACCGTGCAGGATGATGGCAGTTCGGTTGCTGAAAAAGGGCTTACGCTGGAAGTACAGCAGCAAATCGGCGATGGCGTGGTGCGTACCATTGCCATGGGTTCATCCGACGGTTTGCGGCGCGGCATGGTGGTATTGAATAGCGGCAACCCAATTTCTGTGCCGGTTGGCCACGGCACTCTGGGCCGCATCATGGACGTGCTCGGTCGCCCGATTGATGAAGCAGGCGAAGTCAAGTGCACTGAGCGCCGGTCCATCCATCAGAAGGCGCCAAAATTTGACGAGCTTTCTCCGTCAGTAGATCTACTGGAAACCGGCATCAAGGTGATTGACTTGGTTTGTCCGTTTGCCAAGGGCGGTAAAGTTGGTCTGTTCGGCGGCGCGGGTGTAGGCAAGACCGTGAACATGCTGGAGCTGATCAACAACATCGCCAAACAGCACGCCGGCTTGTCCGTGTTCGCCGGTGTCGGCGAGCGCACGCGCGAAGGTAACGACTTCTATCACGAAATGTCGGAAGCAGGCGTTATTAAACTGGACAATTTGCCTGAGTCAAAAGTAGCGATGGTCTTCGGTCAAATGAACGAGCCGCCCGGCAACCGTCTGCGCGTGGCGCTGTCCGGCCTGACCATGGCCGAGTATTTCCGCGATGAAGGCCGCGACATACTGTTCTTCGTGGACAACATCTATCGTTTCACCTTGGCCGGTACCGAAGTGTCCGCGCTGTTGGGCCGTATGCCTTCTGCCGTGGGTTATCAGCCTACACTGGCGGAAGAAATGGGCCGCTTGCAGGAGCGCATTACCTCAACCAAGACTGGCTCCATCACTTCGATACAAGCGGTGTATGTACCCGCCGACGACTTGACCGATCCGTCTCCGGCAACCACTTTCTTGCACCTCGATTCCACCGTGGTGTTGTCGCGTGACATTGCGTCGTTGGGTATCTACCCCGCCGTGGATCCGCTGGATTCTACCTCGCGTCAGCTCGATCCGCTGGTGGTAGGCGAAGAACACTACAACACCGCGCGCGGCGTGCAACAAACCTTGCAACGCTACAAGGAATTGCGCGACATCATCGCCATTCTGGGTATGGACGAATTGGCACCGGAAGATAAACTGGCCGTGGCACGTGCGCGGAAAATTCAGCGCTTCCTGTCACAGCCGTTCCACGTGGCCGAAGTATTTACCGGCAGCCCCGGCAAGTACGTGACGCTGAAGGAAACCATCAAAGGCTTCAAAGGCATCGTCAACGGCGACTACGATCACCTGCCAGAGCAGGCGTTCTACATGGTCGGCACCATAGACGAAGCGATTGAAAAAGCCAAAACGCTGTAATTAAGGCCGACTTTAATTTTAAGGAAAGATATGGCAATGACTGTTCATGTCGATGTGGTGAGCGCAGAGGAATCAATTTTTTCCGGCCTTGCTGAAATGGTCGTGGTGCCGGGTGAAATGGGTGAATTGGGTATATATCCACGCCATGCCCCGCTGCTGACGCGCATCAAGCCGGGTTCAGTACGCCTCAAGCTGCCGAACCAAAGCGAAGATACGCTGATTTATGTTTCCGGCGGCATGCTGGAAGTGCAGCCAGATATGGTCACCATCCTGGCCGACACCGCTATCCGTGGCGGCGATCTGGACGAAGCGCGCGCACTGGAAGCCAAGCGCGCCGCAGAAGATGCGATGAAAAACCGCACTTCTGACATTGACTACGCCGCGGCACAAGCCGAGCTGGCCGAGGCGATTGCCCAGTTGCAGGCGATACAGAAACTGCGCAAGCAAAGTCATTAAACATGATGATGGCGCGCGACAAGAAAAGCGGCTTTGGCCGCTTTTTTTGTTTATACCTCGACATCTGATTTGAATCACAAGAGTGGGCTGCTCCTACAGGATACATCTGCTTTTTTAGGATAAACCTACAAAAAGCAATTGTCCGCAGATTTTCGCTGATTAAACCAATAACTCATTGTTCCCACGCTCCGCCCTTCGACAGGCTCAGGACAGGCGTGGGAGCGCAGCTTTGTGCCGCTCCTGCGGCACAGGACGCGGAGCGTCCACAGAGGCGTTCCCACGGAGACCGTGGGAACGATACAAACAAACGGTTCAGATTGTGGCTCGCTTCGCGATCACAATCTAACCTTACTCGTTAGGCACAACGCGGGTCAATGACATAGCTGGTTTGATCAAACTCTTGCCATGCGCCAGTGGCGGCACCGTCAATAAGTAAAATGGAAATAATTCCATAGTCGATGAAGAGGCCAAGTAGAGTAATTACGTCAAACGACTTCGAAGCAGGGACCGTTGTGTCAGTGCAACCGGCCTTTCGAGCGGTGATCATGTAGTTTTTTCTTTTTTGAAAGGTGGTAACACCATTGTCTTTGCCAACGTAAGCCTCGTTGACGAATAGCTCAGTGCCCGGAACATTGCTTCTAACTGAGACCTGCTGGGTTGTGCCATGAAACATGGCTGCACAACCTGACAAGGACGACGAAACCAATACTGCTACTGCTATAGCGATATATTTCTTCATTGCAAACCTCCCTTTGTGGATGAAACTACTTGGGTCTAACGAATAGCGTTTATCCGCCGCCCCGCCCAAGCTTGTTACACCCACCGCCTATCGGCGGCGGATAAGCCTCAGTTGGACTGAACCTGCGTAGAGCGGAACTTATGGGGATTGTAAGGTTTCGAGAGTGGAAGTCAATTTTATACACGGTGGCATAAATCGGATACGCTTGAGGTGCGGCCAAACGCACCGAACCACAAGATGCTTTCCATTTATGTCGCCATGTATAATCCGGTATCTTCCCAAAGACTGAATTGCTGAATATGAGTTCGTTGAACATCGTTATTCTCGCTGCCGGCAAAGGTAAGCGCATGCATTCGGATAAACCCAAGGTGCTGCACACCCTGGCTGGCCGTCCGTTGTTGCAGCATGTGCTGGACACCGCTATTCAATATGCTCCCGGCAAGACCTGCGTGGTGTATGGACATGGCGGCGAGGCGGTGCCGCAGGCGATGGCGCAGTATGATGCCAGCTTTGTGTTGCAGGAGCCGCAGCTTGGCACCGGCCATGCGGTGCAACAAGCATTGCCACTATTGGATGATGGTGGTCTGGTGTTGGTGCTTTATGGTGACGTGCCGCTCACGCAACCGGCCACGCTGGAGAAAATGTTTGCCCAGCCGGATGCGCTCACCCTGCTTACCCTGCATCTCAGCCATCCTGCCGGTTACGGGCGCATTGTGCGCGACAGCTCGGGCAATATTAAAAGCATCGTCGAGGAAAAAGATGCCACAGCGGAGCAGCGCGCGATACGCGAAGTGAACACCGGCATCCTGTCTGTTCCCACCCGCTTGTTGCGCAATTGGCTGGCTAAGCTGCAAAACAACAACGCCCAAGGTGAGTACTACCTCACCGACATCGTCGCGATGGCCGTGGCACAGGGTGTCGCAGTGCATGCCGTGCAACCGGCGCACGCCTGGGAAGTGATGGGCGTCAACAGCAAGGTGCAACTGGCCGAACTGGAGCGCATCTGGCAACATGAACAAGCGCATCAGTTGCTGCTACAAGGCGTTACGCTGGCCGACCCTGCGCGTCTGGATGTGCGCGGCAAGCTGGTGTGCGGACGCGAGGTCGAGATTGATGTTGGCTGTATTTTTGAAGGTGAAGTACATCTCGGCAACGACGTGCAAGTAGGCGCTTACAGCATCATCAAAAATTCGAGCATTGCCGCCGGTACGCGCATTGCCCCCTACAGCCATATTGACCAGGCAGAAATCGGAGAAAACTGCCGCATCGGTCCCTATGCCCGTTTGCGCCCCGGCAGCAAACTGCATGATGAAGTCCACATCGGTAACTTCGTCGAGGTGAAAAACAGCGAGATCGCCGCCCAAAGCAAAGCCAATCACTTGAGTTACATCGGCGACAGCAGCGTGGGCAGCCGCGTCAACATCGGCGCGGGCACGATCACCTGTAACTACGATGGCGCGAACAAGCACCGCACCATTATCGAAGACGATGTGTTCATCGGTTCCAACACGCAACTGGTGGCGCCGGTAAAAATCGGGCGCGGTGCGACTATTGGTGCCGGTTCCACCATTACCCTCGATGCGCCAGAAAATGAGCTGACCCTGGCGCGCGCCAAACAAATCACGGTACCGGATTGGCAACGGCCAACAAAGGAAAAAAAATAAATGTGCGGAATCGTCGGCGCAATCGCGCAGCGCAATGTCGTCCCCATCCTGCTGCAAGGCTTGCAACGCCTGGAATATCGCGGCTATGATTCGGCTGGTTTGGTGGTGGTTAACAACCAGCAATTGCAGCGCGAGCGCAGCACCGGGCGGGTAGCAAAGTTAAGCGCAATCAGCGCCAATATCAGCAGCCATCTCGGTATCGCCCATACGCGCTGGGCCACGCACGGCGTGCCCAGCGAGCGCAATGCCCATCCGCATATGAGCAACAATCTCATTGCCGTGGTGCACAACGGCATCATTGAAAACTACGAAGCGATGCGCACGCGCCTGACCGCGCAAGGCTATGTTTTCACCTCCGACACCGACAGCGAAGTCATCGCGCACCTTATCCATAGCCACTACGCGCGCGGCAATAGCCTGCTGGTTGCAACCCAGACCGCGCTGTCCGAGCTAGTGGGCGCTTACGCTATCGGAGTGGTGGCGGCGGACAATGCCGATCAATTGATCTGCGCACGCAAGGGCAGTCCGCTGCTGCTGGGAGTCGGAATAGAAGAAAATTTCATCGCATCTGATGTATCGGCGCTGCTGGCAGTAACAAAAAATGTGGTGTATTTGGAAGAAGGCGATGTGGCCGAAATAAGCCTGCACGGCTACCGTATTTTCAATGCCAGGGGCGAGGCGGTGGAGCGTCCGCTGCACGTCAGCGAGCTGAGCAACGAAAGCGTGGAACTGGGCGAGTATCGCCACTACATGCAGAAAGAAATTCACGAACAGCCACAGGCGCTGGCAGACACGTTGGAAGGCGTATGCAACAGCCAGTCGCTGATACCGGGCATTTTCGGAGCCGAGGCCGCTGCCTCGTTCGCACAAGTAAAAAGCATACTCATTCTGGCTTGCGGCACCAGCCACCACGCCGGGCTGGTGGCGCGCTACTGGCTGGAAGAGATTGCCGGCATTCCGTGCAACGTGGAAATTGCCAGCGAATACCGCTACCGCGTCAGCGTCGCCAACCCCGATACACTGGTTGTGACCATTTCACAATCGGGAGAAACCGCCGATACCCTGGCCGCGCTCAACCATGCCAAGGAAACAGGACATGTGCATACCCTGTCTATTTGTAATGTGCCGGAAAGTGCATTGGTCAGATTGTCCAAGCTGCGCTTCCTGACCCGCGCCGGGCCGGAAATCGGCGTTGCTTCAACCAAGGCCTTTACCACTCAACTGGCAGCCCTATTCCTGCTTACCCTGCTGCTGGCTAAGCAGCGCGGAAGATTGAGCGTGCAACAAGAACAGGGACATTTACATGCGTTGCGCCACCTGCCCAGTGCGGCGCAGGCTGTGCTGAATCTCGAGCCGGAGATCGCAAAATTGGCCGAGCGCTTTGCCGACAAGCGCCACGCCCTGTTCCTCGGGCGCGGCTTGCATTACCCCATCGCACTGGAGGGCGCGCTCAAGCTCAAGGAAATTTCTTACATCCATGCCGAGGCTTATCCTGCGGGGGAACTCAAGCACGGCCCGCTGGCCTTGGTGGACAAGGACATGCCGGTGATTGCCGTGGCGCCGAATGATGCCTTGCTGGAAAAACTCAAATCCAATCTGCAGGAAGTGCGCGCGCGCGGCGGCGAACTGTATGTATTCGCCGATGCCGGCACGCGCTTGCAGCCAAGTGACGGTGTCCATATCATGCAAATGCCCGAACACGCCGGATATTTGAGCCCTATTCTGCACACCATCGCGCTGCAACTATTGGCCTATTACGTGGCCTTGAAAAAGGGGACGGACGTAGACAAACCCAGAAATCTTGCCAAGTCGGTAACGGTGGAATAGTCCCAATACTATTCGGTTAGACCATACCGTTCGTCCTGATGCTTCGCCCTTCGATACCTCAGGAGCCTCAGCACAGGGTACGCAGGGCGTATCGAAGGGCAGCTATCAAGTGGTTCGATACCTCACCACGAACGGGTTTGGATTGGTGCCGTTTTTAATGCAATCTGAAATAAAACAATAACAACCCCGCTGCGGTAAGCAGCACAGCAATAACCATCAGCCATTGATTGCTTCGTCTGTGCTGGGCTGTCAATTCGCGCAACGCGCTCGCAATTTCTGCGGCGGGATTTTCATTCAGGCGTTGGTGCAGCAGGCGCGGCAGTTGCGGCAGCAGCGTCGCATAGCGCGGTGCCTCGGCGCGCAAGGTTTTGAGGAAGCCGCGCCAGCCGATTTGCTCCTTCATCCAGCGTTCCAGCCAGGGCATGGCGGTCTTCCACAAGTCCAGCTCGGGATCAAGTTGCAGTCCCAAGCCTTCGATGTTGAGCAAAGTTTTTTGCAGCAGCACCAGTTGCGGCTGAACTTCGATGCCGAAGCGGCGCGAGGTTTGGAACAGGCGCAGCAGCACGCGGCCGAACGAAACTTCGCGCAACGGCTTGTCGAAGATCGGTTCGCACACGGCGCGGATGGCCGATTCCAGTTCGTCCACCCGGGTATCCGCCGGTGCCCAGCCGGACTCGATATGCACTTGGGCTACGCGCTTGTAATCGCGCTGGAAAAAAGCAATAAAATTCTGCGCCAGATAATTTTTGTCGCTGTCGGTGAGCGTGCCCATGATGCCGAAATCGAGCGCGATGTAGCGCCCATCCGCCGCTACCTGCACATTGCCGGGATGCATGTCGGCATGGAAAAATCCATCACGGAAAACCTGGCAGTAAAAAATCTCGACACCATTTGCGGCCAGCTTGGGAATGTCGATGCCCGCCGCAAGCAGCTTGTCCATCTGGCTGATGGGGATGCCATCCATGCGTTCCATCACCATTACATCAGTGGTGCACCAGTCCCAGTACACTTCCGGCACCAGCAGCAAATTGGAACTGGCAAAGTTGCGCTTCAACTGGCTGGCGCAAGAGGCTTCGCGCATCAGGTCGAGCTCATCGCGCAAATATTTTTCAAATTCTGCCACCACCAGGCGCGGCTTGAGGCGTTTGCCGTCCTCCCACCAATACTCCATCAATCCGGCGCAAATATCGAGCAGCGCGATGTCGTGCGCGATGATCGGCGCGATGCCGGGGCGCAGGATTTTCACCGCGACCTCTCGCCCATCCGGCAGCACGGCAAAATGCACTTGTGCCACCGAAGCGCTGGCGATAGGGGTTTCATCAAAGCTGCGGAATACCTCGCCCAGCTTCTTGTTGTAGGCGGTTTCCAGCAAAGATACGGCTTGCGCGGACGGAAAGGGCGGAACCTGATCCTGCAGCTTGGCCAGCTCGTCGGCAATGTCGGCGGGCATCAGGTCGCGCCGGGTGGAAAGCATCTGGCCGAACTTGACGAAGATCGGCCCGAGGTTTTCCAGCGCCAGGCGCAATCTTTGTGCGCGCGGAGCGGAAGTATCGCGGAAGAACAGTACCGTATTGAGCGGTGCCAGCAGCCAGCGCGTGCGCGCATGGGCGAGTAGAAACTCGTCCAGGCCGAAGCGCAGCACGACAAAGATTATTTTGAACAGACGTAACAGGCGCATCGCAAATTCAGGGAAGAGTTAATCGGTTGATACGTTGCTCCAGCCGCGCCACATCGTCGCGTAACCTGTCCACTTGATGCACAAAGGCGGCGACATGGGCGGGCTTGGCAAGCAGAGGGCGTTCTTCAGTCCAGTATTCCGCCGTCGCTTGCGACAGGTTGAGCGCGGAGTCGCGTATCTGTTGCTGAACAGACTTGGCCAACTGCACGATGCGCTCGGCGGCGATATCGCCGGTAAAGCGGCTCAGGTCTTCCGCCGCATCCCAGCGCAGATTGCGGCTGAGATAAAAAATTTCGGCGAGTAAGTCGGCATCGCCGAAGCTTGTAATTTCGGCATGTGCTTTTTCATCATGCAGCGCCAGGCGCGGCAAAAGGGATGGTGCGATCACGCAATGCACATCTGCGCTGGCATCCTGTGCCGCTGCACTTAGCGAGCCGTCGTTCTGAATGGTAAAGGCAAAAGAAAACGGCGCGATGTCAAAGCGCGCCGTCTTGCCGGAAAATTTCTCCAGCCGCTGCAATGCCCAGCCGCTCTGGGCAAGCAGGTGATTAAGGGTTGCAGCAGCGGACCGAGCCAGCATGGTTATGCGACTTGCTGAATCCCGGATAGTAGCCACACTGCCTTGTCATCAAGCAGATTTTTCTGCACATGCCACACTTCATCCACATTTTGCGGCGTGCCATTGTTCTCGCGCAACTGACCGGTGAAGCGCACGCTGGCAATAGCGTAATCGCCCTCGTTCACCACTTCCAGCAAGTTGCCGTTAATGGCGATGACATCAGTCTTCTGCGGCGCGTTGCCGCGCTCCTGCAGTTGCATGGAAATCTCGGCAAACATTTCCGGTGTGGTGTACTCGCGGATGTCGTCCAAATCCTTGCGATCATTCGCAGCCTGCAAGCGGATGAACGAAGTCTTTGCGCTACGCAGAAAACTTTCCACCGGAAAATCTGGCGGAATGTTGCTCGTCGGACTGGCAGACGCGGCATACACTGAACCCCCGGACAAAGGCTGTTGCAGGGGTTGCGGATTGCCATAAGGCGCGGTCGCTCCGGCATATTGCATGGCAGCTTGCGGCTGCTTGCGGAATTTAGCGATCAGAAACATCACCAACCCAGCCGCGAGCAAGGCCATCAAAATACCGCCCATCGCACCACCCAAACCACCACCGGCAAACAACGTGGCCAAGCCTGCACCAATGGCCAAACCGGCCAATGGCCCCAGCCACCTGTTGCCCGCGGGTTGCGCCGGGGTTGCGCCCGGAGCCGGTGCTGCGGCAGGCGCTTGCTGGGTTTGCTGTGGCGCTATCGAACGCTGCTTGCCAAAACTGCCGCCCCCGCCTAAACGCTTGGCTTCCGCCGTCGTGGCGAACAAACTAAAACTGGTTAACGTAATCGTCAACAACATCAAAAATGATTTCATGTGTTCCTCATGGTTGGGGTTAAACAGTGGGGGCGAAGTATAACATCGGCAGGGATTGCATCCGTCCTATGTGGGTTGTAATGAACCCAGATAATCCATTAGGCCGTTCGTTCATTGTAGGAGCCCGATTCATCGGGCGATTAACCGTGAATATTCGCCCGATGAATCGGGCTCCTACGCCGTAATGATGGGCGTTAAAAACCTAATGGATTATCTGGGATGAATGACAAAACAGGGGTAAATCAGGAACGCCTTAGGTAGAATCACGCTCCATGGCACACTCACCTTCCCTTCCACAGGCAAACTCTGCGCAAGCGCGCCGTGCAGCGCGCATCGAACTGCTAGACCCAATCAAATTTCCGCCCGACCTGCCGGTGGTGTTGCGCCGCGAAGAATTGGCGCAGGCCATTCAAGCGCATCAGGTCATCATCGTGTGTGGCGAGACCGGCTCCGGCAAGACCACGCAGCTCCCTAAAATTTGTTTGAGTATAGGCCGTGGCATACAAGGAGTGATTGCTCACACCCAGCCACGCCGCGTGGCCGCACGCACGGTGGCCGCGCGCATTGCGCATGAACTCAAATCCGAGCTGGGTGGCGTGGTGGGTTACAAGGTGCGCTTTAACGACAAGGTATCGGCCGATACTTGCGTCAAGTTGATGACCGATGGCATTTTGCTGGCGGAAATTCAGAGCGATCCGCAGCTTAAAAAATACGACACGATCATTATTGACGAGGCGCATGAGCGCTCGCTCAATGTTGATTTTCTGCTGGGTTACTTCATACAGTTGCTACCGCGACGCCCCGAACTCAAGCTCATCATTACCTCGGCCACGCTGGATGCGGAGCGCTTCTCCAGGCATTTCAATGGTGCGCCTGTGATGCAGGTCAGCGGGCGCAGCTATCCAGTTGAAGTGCGCTATCGTCCCTTGCAGGAGAAGGCCGAAGGTGACATGGAGGACGTTCCGCAAGCAGTGTGCGCGGCGCTGGATGAACTTGCGATCGGCGGTTTGCGCGGCGATGTGCTGGTGTTTTTGCCGGGCGAGCGCGAAATTCGCGACACGGCGGAAGCCTTGCGCAAGCATCACCCAAAAGGCGTGGAAATATTGCCGCTGTTCTCGCGCTTGTCGGCGGCCGAGCAGGATCGCGTGTTCAAGCCAACCAATCAGCGCCGCGTGGTGTTGGCCACCAACGTGGCGGAGACTTCGCTCACCGTACCCAACATCGGCTATGTGATAGACAGCGGACAGGCGCGCGTCAACCGCTACAGCGTCCGCCAGAAAGTGGAACAGTTGCGCATCGAGAAAATTGCGCGCGCATCGGCCAACCAGCGTGCCGGGCGCTGCGGTCGGGTGATGAGCGGGATATGTGTGCGCTTGTACGACGAGGCGGATTTTCTGGCGCGTGCGGAATATGCCGATGCCGAGATTTTTCGCGTATCCCTTGCCACCGTCATATTGCGCATGAGCGCCTTGAAGCTGGGCGAGATCGAAAAATTTCCGTTCATTGAGCCGCCTGGCTCGCGCTCGATAGCGGATGGCTATCAATTGTTAATTGAGTTGGGGGCGATTGAAGAGAGGCGCTCTCCCTCTCCCCCATCCCCTCTCCCCGAGGGAGAGGGGGGCGGTTTTGCTCCCTCCCCCTTGGGGGGAGGGTTGGGGAGAGGGCATTGGCAACTCACCCCGCTGGGAGCTGAACTGGCGAAGTTACCGCTGGACCCAAAAATTGCCCGCCTGTTGCTGGCCGGGCGGCAATATCACTGCTTGCAGGAAATTCTGATCATCGCCAGCGCGCTGGCCTTGCAGGACCCGCGCGATCGCCCGTCGGAGCGGCGCGAGGCGGCGGATGCCGCGCATCAGCGCTTTAACGACGAGCGCTCGGATTTTTTGGCCTATGTGAAATTGTGGGCGTGGTTTCAGGAGGCGGTGAAGCATAAAAAAACCAATCGCCTGTGGGCGAATGAATGCCGCGAAAAGTTCTTGTCGCCGCTGCGTCTGCGCGAGTGGCATGAACTGTATCAGCAGCTACATGCGCAGGTGGCCGAGATGGGGATGCGCATGAATGAGCAGCCCGCCACTTATGAGCAAATTCACAAAGCCCTGCTCGCCGGCCTGCTGGGCAATATCGGCTACAAAAGCGTAGACCGCGAAATATATTATCTGGGCGCACGCGAAATAAAGTTCTTTATTGCGCCCAATTCGGTGCTGGCAAAAAAAGGTGTCAAGTGGGTGGTGGCGGCGGAGCTGGTGGAAACCACCAAGCTCTACGCGCGCTGCATGGCGCGCATCGAACCGGAGTGGCTGGAAGAAGTGGGCGCACATCTGATCAAGCGCCACTATTTCGATCCGCATTGGGAAAAGAAGGCGGCGCAAGTGGCGGCGTGGGAGCGCAGCACTTTGTATGGCCTGATTATCAATCCGAAGAAGCGCGTGCATTACGGGCCGATGAACGTGGCCGAGTCGCGCGCAGTGTTTATCCGGCAAGCGCTGGTGGCGGGGGAATTCAACACGCAGGCGCCGTTTTTCGCGCACAACCAGAAGCTGATACATGACATCGAAGCGCTGGAGCACAAATCGCGTCGTCCCGATGTGCTGGTGGATGATGAATTAATTTATGCCTTTTACGACAGCCGCATTCCCGGTCATCTTTCCGGGCAGAACATCCACAATGGCGCGGCGTTCGAGGCCTGGCGCAAGGAGGCAGAGCGCGACTCGCCGCGTCTGTTGTATTTGCAACGCGACGATTTAATGCGCCACGAGGCGGCAGGGATCACCACCGATCAGTTTCCGCCGCAACTGGTGATGAACAACATCAGTTATGCCTTGGCCTATAACTTCGCGCCGGGCAAGAGCGACGATGGCGTGACCCTTGCCGTGCCACAGGCCTTGATTAATCAGGTGTCCGCGCCGCAGTGCGAATATCTGGTGCCCGGTTTGCTGGCGGAAAAAGTGACGCAACTGGTGAAGAGCCTGCCGCAGAAGCTGCGCCGCAATCTGGTGCCGGTGCCGGAATTTTCCGCACAGTTTTGCCGGGAAGTACAGCCTTCGGATATGCCATTGCTGGAAGCCTTGGCGCGCTTCATTCGTGCGCAAAAACAATTGGAAGTGCCGCTGGATGCATTTCGTTTGGAGCAGTTGCCCGCCCATCTGCTGATGAATTTTCGGGTGGTAGATGAGTATGGCAGGCAGCTGGGTGTATCGCGTAATTTCGTGCAGTTGCGCGCTGAGTGGGCGCCGACCTCCACCCTAATCCATCCCACCGGGGGGGAGGGACTGAACCTCGCGAACCGGAAGGTTGACTCTCTTTCCCATGGGGGGAGGGCTGGGGTGGGGGAGGAATTGAAGCGGCACACAAGCTGGGATTTCGGTGACTTCGACCCAACCCGCGAAGAAACACGCGCCAGCCAGACCGTGACCCTATTCAACGCGCTGGTGGACGAAGGCGATGCGGTGACGCTGTGTGCTTTCGATACGCGCGACGAGGCGCTGGCCGCACATCGCTCTGGGATGCGCCGCTTGTTCATGCTGGCGTTGAAGGAGCAGGTCAAATTTCTGGAAAAAAATCTCGGCTTGCAGGCGCTGGCCATGCAGTTCCTGCCATTTGGCAGTGCGCAGGATTTGCAGCGTCAGCTTTTGGCGGTGACTTTTGATCGATGCTGTTTGAACGAACCTTGGCCAGCGAATGAAAAAGAATTCAGCGCGCGCTGCAAGGAAGCAAAAAGCCGCTTGACCTTGGTGGCGCAGGAGATTGCGCGGCTGACCGGCACGATATTAAGCGAGTATCAACTGGTGCAGAAAAATTTGTCCGCCGCCAAGGCACATGCCCAGGCCGTGCAGGACATGCGCGCGCAGTGTGCATGGATGCTACCCAGGGAGTTTGTCGCAGATACGCCTTACCAGCGTTTGCAGCACGTGCCGCGCTACCTCAAGGCGATTAACGTGCGGCTGGAAAAGTTGCGCGCCGACCCGGCGCGCGATGCGCGGCAATTCATGCAAATGCAGTCTTTGCAGCAGGCGTGGCAGCGCAGATGCGAGACAGAACGCGACAATACGCCGCTGGTTGAGTTCGGCTGGATGTTGCAGGAGCTGCGTGTTTCGCTGTTCGCGCAAGAGTTAAAAACCCCGGTAATCGTGTCGGTGAAGCGATTGCAGAAGATGTGGGAATCACTGTAGTAAGGATATTCCTGAGTATATATAGTTGACACGAGCGCTCCTACTCGTTAAATTCCATTCCTTAGCAATTCAGTCAACTAAAGGAGAATACTATGGCAGTTCTGGTCGGCAAACCCGCCCCGGATTTTAATGCGGTGGCGGTAATGGGCAACAATGAATTCAATGAAACGTTCAATCTGAAAAAATATCTGGGCGGCAAGTATGGCGTGGTGTTTTTCTATCCGCTGGATTTTACGTTTGTTTGCCCTTCTGAAATTATCGCCTTTGATCATCGCCTGGATGAATTCAAAAAGCGCAATGTTGAGGTCATAGGCGTGTCTATTGATTCCCACTTTTCCCACTTGGCATGGAAGAACACCCCGATCAACAAGGGCGGCATCGGCCAGGTGCGCTACCCGCTGGTGGCCGACATCAAGCACGAAATCTGCCGCGCTTATGATGTAGAGGCCGCCGATGGCGTAGCTTACCGCGGATCGTTCCTGATTGACCGGGCCGGCATTGTGCGCCATCAAGTGATTAATGATCTGCCACTCGGGCGCAACATTGACGAGATGCTGCGCATGGTGGACGCGTTGCAATTCCACGAAGAACACGGCGAAGTTTGTCCAGCCGGGTGGCATAAGGGCAAGGCAGGCATGGGCGCATCGACCGAGGGGGTGGCGAAGTATTTGGCCGAACACGCCAAAGAGCTGTAAATGTTTTTTGCCAGACCAAGGCTCCTGCGGGAGCCTTTTTTATTGTGAGCGTTGTACCTGCAAACAGCACATGAATTACAATTGCGGCTGGTTTTCACAGGCTTTCAGGGGGGGTTCATGCTGATTTGGTTCATCATTCTCTATTTGCTGGTTTCTATCGGCATCGGTTTGTATGCCGCTACACGTGTAAAAAATACCAAAGATTACGTGGTCGCTGGACGGAACTTGCCGCTATATATCGTGACCGCCACGGTGTTCGCCACCTGGTTCGGTGCTGAGACCGTGCTGGGAATCTCGTCAACTTTTGTTCAGGAAGGTCTGGCCGGTATTGTAGAAGATCCTTTTGGCGCCAGTCTTTGCCTGATTTTTGTGGGCATGTTTTTTGCGGCCAAGTTGTACCGCATGAATTTGCTTACCATCGGTGATTATTACCGTCAACGCTATAACCGTAAGGTGGAAGTGCTGACCAGCCTGGCGATTGTGGCCTCTTACCTGGGCTGGGTGTCGGCGCAAATTGTTGCACTGGGGCTGGTATTTTCCTTTGTCACGCAGGGCGCAATTTCGCAGCAGGAAGGCATGGTGATAGGCGCAGGCATCGTTCTGGTTTACACCCTGTTCGGCGGGATGTGGTCAGTCGCGCTGACCGATGCTTTCCAGATGACCATTATTGTGCTCGGCATGCTGTATTTGGCCTGGATGGTGTCTGATATGGCGGGCGGGGCAAGCGTGGTTATCAGTCATGCGGCGCAGGCGGATAAGTTTACCTTCTGGCCCAAGCTGGAAACTCGCGATGTGCTGGCTTTTGTTGGCGCGGCCGTGACCATGATGCTCGGCTCCATTCCGCAGCAGGATGTATTTCAGCGCGTGATGTCGGCCAAAAATGAAAAAACCGCAGTCAGGGGCGCGTTGCTCGGCGGCAGCCTGTATTTTGTGTTTGCATTTATACCGGTATTTCTCGCCTATTCAGCCGTATTGATTGATCCTGCCATGGTGGCCTCGTTAATTGACGAGGACGCCCAGCGAATTCTGCCCACGCTGATCATAAACCACGCGCCGGTATTCGCGCAGGTGGTTTTCTTTGGCGCACTACTTTCTGCCATTATGAGCACGGCCAGCGCTACCCTGCTGGCGCCTTCGGTCACTTTTACCGAGAACATTCTCAAGGACATCATCGGACACCAAAGCGACCGTCATTTTTTGCGGACCATGCGTGTTGTCGTGGTCTGTTTTACCTTTGCTGTTACCCTGTTTGCATTAAATTCAACGGCAAGTATTTATGAAATGGTGGGAAACGCTTACAAGGTGACGTTGGTCGTGGCTTTCATCCCGCTGGTGTGCGGGTTATACTGGAAACGCGCCAACAGTCAGGGCGCGTTATGCGCGATTATCGCCGGTCTTTCTTCCTGGCTGCTGCTCGAAATTTTCCATGCTGAAGGACTGTGGCCGCCGCAACTGGCTGGTTTGTTGATGAGCGCGCTGGGAATGTTATTCGGTTCGCTGTTGCCCGATTTGACACGCCGCCGTAGCGGGGCACAAGCGTAGGCGCTGTCATCTGGCTGTCATATTTCTTTCATATCATCACCGGCTGTGGGCAATATGAACGATGGAAAAGAAAATGACCGCGAATATTTTGTTGGTGGAAGATGAGCCCGCGATCCAGGAATTGCTGGCGCTCAACGTAACGCAATGCGGCTACCGCGCAATCCAGGCGCTTGATGCGGCCAGTGCCATGGCGCACATCAGCCGCGCGCTGCCCGATCTGATTCTGCTCGACTGGATGCTGCCCGGCAGCAGCGGAGTGGAGCTGGCGCGCCGCCTGCGCGCCGACCAGCGCACACGCAACATCCCCATCATCATGCTGACCGCGCGTAGCGATGAACGCGACAAGATAATGGGGCTGGAATCCGGCGCCGACGATTACATCACCAAACCGTTCTCGCCGCGCGAATTGATGGCACGCATCCGCGCCGTGCTGCGCCGCCGTGCGCCGCAGATGAGCGAAGAGACGGTTGCCCTCGGCGGACTGGAGTTGTCGCCGGCCACGCATCGCGTCGGCGCCCGCGGCAAGGTGGTCGATCTGGGCCCGACCGAGTTCCGCCTGCTGCATTTCTTCATGACGCACGCCGAGCGTGTTTATGGCCGTTCGCAATTGCTCGACCAGGTGTGGGGCGATCACGTGTTCGTGGAAGAGCGCACCGTGGATGTCCACATCCGCCGCCTGCGCCAGGCGCTGGAACCGTCCGGTCTGGACAGCCTGATTCAAACGGTGCGCGGCAGCGGTTACCGCTTTTCGTGTGACTCGAAATGACACGGCCAGGCCGCTCCAAAAACTCATCTTCAAGATGTAAACGCGCGCCGTATAATGGCGCGGAAAACTTTAAAAGGTAACTCCCGTGTTTGACTTCTGGCGGCGCGCGCTGATTTTCCCATTTGTCTTGCTGCTGCTCTCCCTGCTGTTATGGGCGGCGGCAGGGGCATTGCCCGCCGCCTTGTTGTTCGGTGTGTTGCTGCTGGTGTACCTGTTTTTTCATTTGCGCCAGCTCGCCGCCCTCGACTATTGGCTGGTTAACGCCGAGGAAGGTGTGACGCCCGACGGGTCGGGATTGTGGGAGGAAGTATTTTCGCGGCTGAAGCGGATGGTGCGAAAACACCGCAAAGAGCGCGAACAACGTATTGCCGCGTTGCAGCACATGGAGCAAGCCACCTCGGCACTGCCGGAGGGGGTGGTTATTCTCGATGAGGCCGACCACATCGAATGGTGCAATCCGATTGCCGAACAACATTTCGGGTTGGATGGTGTGCGCGATATAGGCCAGCAAATCACTTATCTGGAGCGTCAACCCGAGTTCGTGAATTACCTCGGCCTGCGCGATTTCAGCGAAGTGTTGATACTGCGCGGTGCGCGCCAGGACGGACTGACACTTTCCATCAAAATAGTTGGCTATGGCGAAAACAAGAGGCTGCTGATTAGCCGCGATATTACCCACCTGGAGCGCATAGAAACCATGCGCCGCGATTTTGTCGCCAACGTATCGCACGAATTGCGCACCCCGCTGACCGTGGTCAGCGGCTTTGTCGAAACGCTGTGCGACATGCCCAGCCTGGAAAATGACATGGCGCGGCGCGCACTGCAACTGATGAGCGAGCAAACGCAACGCATGGAACGGCTGGTGGACGATCTGCTCACGCTGTCCAAACTGGATAACGCGCTTAATGCATTGCAGGAAGAAACCGTCGGTGTGACTGCGCTATTGAACGCGCTGCATCAGGAAGGGCGAGCGTTAAGCGCGGGGCAACATATCTTGCGCCTGGAACTGGCGAGCGATTGCGCCCTGCTGGGCAACGCCGAGGAGTTGCGCAGTGCCTTTGGCAATCTGATATCCAATGCTATTCGTTATACCCCGCACAACGGAGAGATTGTTATGCACTGGCAAGAACAGGGCGGCCAGCCGGTATTCAGCGTGCAGGACAGCGGCATCGGAATTGCGCCACAGCATATCCCGCGCCTGACCGAGCGGTTTTACCGGGTGGATCACAGCCGCTCGCGCGCGACCGGCGGCACGGGTCTGGGGCTGGCTATAGTCAAGCATGTGGCAAACCGGCATCAGGCGAAGCTGGAAATTACCAGTGAAGAAGGCAAGGGCAGCACCTTCAGTATCGTGTTTCCGGCCAAGCGCTGCTTGCCGGCGCAACCCGAGGAATTATTTAGCATTCCATAATTAACGACAAACCTACCGTTCGGGCTGATGCTTCGATGAACTCAGCACAGGGCACATCCGTTCGTGGTGATGCTGCGACAAGCTCAGCACAGGGTACGCAAAGCGTATCGAACCATAACGGATGTATCGAAGCCTATTCACTAAGCGGTTTATACCCTTCGATACCTCAGGGTGAACGGTGTAATGAGTAATGGAAAGATCAATAAACCGGGGTGAAACTAACCCGCTCGTAATCCACCCCGCTCTCGACGCTTAACGCCATCTTTACTTTTAGTTTCTGATTATCCGGATGGATAATCTCAATTACCCGACCCGGGGTAAACCAGTCGCGCGGAATAACCAGGCTGGATGGTGTTTTCAGTGCAGGCACGTCGGGCAATAACAGTGCCGCAGCAGAATTGTCCGACGCGCCAAGGCTGACCCCGGCGGCTTTAATCGCAACGGCTTGCGCCACGCCGGGCAGGTAGCGCACCCCAGCGGACAATTGCCCGGTCAGTGTGACTTGTACCCATCTTATTGTGCCCAGTATGAAGACGTTAGCATTGGCGGGCCGCACCGCCACGATTTGGTTCATGCCTATGCGGGCACCCACGGTGCCCTCGCGCAACATGCGCGCGCCGAGAATGCTTTCGTCTGAAATCTGCCAAGCCTCCAGTGCATGGCCTGAATCAGTCGGACTCCGGTGGCTGTCCTCGGACAATACACGGCCAAAGGTTGCGATCTGGCTGCGTGCCAGGCTGTCTACATGGGTATCTCTAACCGGCGGCTTGAATGACTTGTTGGCGATATGAGTATAAATGTCTTCCAGCCCATAGCACACCCGCGCCGGCAGTTCCACGCTGCACCGGCTGGGCATCCGCTCCCCGGATCCTTCACACCAACGCCGATGCAAAAATTTAAGAAGTCCGGTGCAATCCGCGCTACTGCACCCCTCGCCCAGTTCCAACTGCTGTGGCGACTGGCCCTGCTGTAACAGGATGGTTTTAACTTGCAGCAACTTGCTTAATGGCACCATGGCCAAATAGCGCATGTCGCTCTCATTCTGGTTCGCCTGCGACGGCGCGGCACTTATCTGGCTTAACGGTTGCAAGCCGCGCGAACCGGCCAGATCAACCGCCAGCGGCGGGGCGTCACCTTTGCTAATGGCGTAGCGGCGTTCCAGCGGGATGGCCGCACTCCATCGCAATAACCAGCGATCGAGCAGTTGCGACTGGCCGCGCGATAATTCCCCCGGGTAGACATAACAAGTAAGCAAGGTCCCGACATAAATTGCGTGGCAAGAAACAGAACGGCTATTGAGGCCACCGGCTAACTCGTTAAATTTTGAGGCACCTTTCCCGCTACTGCCATGCTGCTTTAATACAGAGACCTCTTCAAGCTGCCAACCCTGCTCCTCACAAAAGGCATACAGCGTATGCAACTGTTGCCACAGCCCGCCCTCGAATTCGTAACCGTTGCGCAGGTATTCAAAAATCTGCAAGCCCGTATATAACAGGCAGCGCTGACACAGCATCGAACTATATGCCACAAGCTGTTTATCGCCGGCCAGTAAAGATTGCAAGCAACGCTGGTAACCGCTAACCATAAACTGCCATAGAGCCGTGATGGAAACGAGGATGGTAAACTCCTCTTCACTTAACGGCAGTTTTCTGGCGGTCAGTTTCCTGGCGTAATCGGCCTGCAGGTGCGCCACCGTTTCACGCAGCAGCTCCAGGATGCGCAGGCGCTCCAGCCCCAGCATCGGGTAACGGTTGAGTTCATCCAGTTGGGTGCGTATCACGCCGTGCACCAGATGCAGATTGGTGAGTTGTAATTGTCCAAGCCATTGCGCGCAGGATGCGGCATCCTTGAATGCCGGATTGGCGCGGTCATCGGTCGGAGCTAAAGGCAAATTCAGCATGGGTATCCTTGCAGTAGCAGGCAAGTGCAGCCGGCAAGATTAATTATTGATGCTCCCTGATTCATGACGAACACTCCCCATCGGGGTGGGAATTTGCAATCATGGCATATTTACCAGCAAGTGTGACCCGGATGAAATAAAATGTGCCATTGGTTTCATGATTCATTTTTTTAGAGGCACTTATCATGCAAGCACGAAAAGTAAATATCGCCAACGGCTGGCTGTGGATCAGACAGGGGTACTGGCTATTCAAAAAAAGCCCGGTGCTGATGGTGGTGCTGACAGTGATCGGTGTAGCTGGCTTGATTGGCATTGCCGCCATCCCGGCGGTGGGCGATCTATTGGCTACCCTGCTGTTCCCGGTGTTGTTCGCTGGCTTCATGCTGGGCTGCCGGGCCTTGGAGAACGGTGAAGAATTAGAGTTAGCGCACCTTTTCGCCGGACTTCAGAATAATGCTACGCAACTGGTCACGCTGGGCGGCATCAATCTGGCGGGTCAATTGCTGATACTGGGCGTGATGAAGATGACTGGCGGAGAAACACTGGTGGATATCCTGATGTCCGGCCAGCATCCGGAAGACCCGGCAGTATTAACGCAAGCCATTGCCGGTGCAGGCATGGCGCTGCTGCTGGGGATGGTGCTGTTTACCGTGCTGCTGATGGCGATGCAGTTCGCCCCGATGCTGGTGGTATTCGACAAGATGTCGCCCATCCCCGCGTTGAAAGCTAGTTTTAATGCTTGTTTGCGCAATATTGTGCCGCTGACAATATATACCTTGATGCTGTTGCCGTTCGCGATTCTCGCTTCTTTGCCGATGATGCTGGGCTGGCTGATCCTGTTACCGGTGATGATTGCTTCGATCTATGCCGCTTATCGCGACTTGTTCCCGATAGCGACCGCTACAACTGCAACTGGCGCGGGTGAAGTGATTGAGCGCGACGACCAAGCGCACAATTCCTAAATCGGACAAGCCGGAACCAAAGAATCTATAGTGCTGTTAGTTTTGCGTATTCCAGTGCCAGCCACTTTGTTCCGGTTTTGCGAAAATTCACCTGCACCCGCGCATCCGCGCCGCTGCCTTCGAGATTAACGATCACACCTTCGCCGAATTTGGTGTGCAACACCGCCTGACCGATGCGCCAGCCGGAAGGTGTGGCGGAACGCTGCACCGGCGCGCTGTTTTGCTCCCCTCTCCCGCCAGCGGGAGAGGGTGTGAGGGGCGCTGAGTAACCAAACGCACTCCGCTGCGTCACCCTCGGCGTAATCCAGTGCAACAAATTATCCGGTAGCTCGCGCAGAAAACCCGATGCCATGCCGTAACTCACCTGCCCGTGTAACATGCGACTTTGCGCGAAGCTCAGGTACAGCCTGCGCCGTGCGCGGGTGATCGCCACATACATCAGGCGGCGTTCTTCATCCAGCCCACCGTCTTCGCGCTGGCTGTTCTGGTGCGGGAACAGGCCCTGTTCCAAGCCGGTGATGAACACGGTGTGAAACTCCAGCCCCTTGGAAGCATGCACGGTCATCAGATGCAGCGCGTCGTCCTGGTCTCCGGCCTGATGCTCGCCCGCTTCCAATGAGGCGTGGGTGAGAAAAGAGGTTAGGCTATCGTCCTCATTCTCATGCACGAACAGCGTCGCCGCGTTGATGAGTTCGTTCAGATTTTCCAGCCGCTCCTCGGCTTCGCGCCGCTTGGCACCGGTTTCGTTTTGATAATGTGCGATCAAGCCGCTGTGCTGCAGCACATGATCCATAATTTCCGGCAGCGGCAATTCGCGCGTCGCGCTGCGCAACGACTCGACCAGGCCGACGAAGGCTGTGATCTTGCTGCCCGCCCGCGCCGCCGCATCCCACAACGTCGTCGAATTCATCTTCGCCACTTCCTGCAACTGCTCAATGCTGCGCGCCCCGATGCCGCGCGTCGGGAAATTGATGATGCGCAGCAGCGCGTTGTCGTCGTCGGTGTTCTGCATCAGCCGCAAGTAGGCCAGCGCGTGCTTGATTTCCTGCCGTTCGAAAAAGCGCAGCCCGCCATACACGCGATACGACAACCCGGCGGAAACCAGCGCGTGCTCCAACACCCGCGATTGCGCATTGGAGCGATACAACAGCGCGATTTCATTGAGATAGACACCCTCGGATTTCAACTGCTGAATTTCGCTGACGATAAATCCCGCCTCTTCCACATCGGTCGGCGCCTCATACACGCGCAGCGGCTCGCCGCCGTTTTCGGCAGTCCACAGATTCTTGCCGAGGCGGTTGCGATTGTTGCTAATCAGCGCGTTGGCGGCGTTGAGGATGTTGCCGTGCGATCGGTAGTTCTGCTCCAGCTTGATCATGTTCCCGACATGAAAATCGCGCGTCAGCTGCTGCATGTTGCCGACATTCGCGCCGCGAAACGCATAGATGGACTGATCATCGTCGCCCACCGCAAACAGTGCATTATTATTGCCCGCCAGCAATTTCAGCCATTGGTATTGCAGCTTGTTGGTGTCCTGAAATTCGTCCACCAATATGTGCTTGAAGCGTTCCTGATAATGCTCGCGAATAGCAGCGTTGCGCGACAGCAATTCATAGCAGCGCAGCAGCAGCTCGGAAAAATCCACCACCCCTTCGCGCTGGCACTGCGCATCATATTCGGCAAAAACTTCCACCTTGCGCCGCGTGTACGGATCGTAGGCTTCCACCTCGTTGGCACGCAGACCTTGTTCCTTGCTGCCGCTGATGAAGTTCTGCATCTCGCGCGGCGGATATTTTTCATCGTCCACATTCATCGCCTTCATCAGCCGCTTGATCGCGGAAAGCTGATCGCCACTGTCCAGAATCTGAAAAGTTTGCGGCAAATTCGCCTCGTGGTAATGCGCGCGCAACATGCGGTTGCACAGCCCGTGAAACGTGCCCATCCACAAGCCGCGCATATTGGTCGGGAGCATGGCAGAAAGGCGCGTCAGCATCTCCTTGGCCGCCTTGTTGGTAAAAGTCACGGCCAGAATGCCCTGCGGACTGACCACGCCTGTGCTGATGAGATACGCAATGCGCGTGGTCAGCACACGCGTCTTGCCGCTGCCCGCCCCGGCTAGAATCAGCGCGGATTGTTCGGGTAGGGTTACGGCTGCACGTTGCTCGGAATTGAGGCCGGAAAGGAGGGTGGAATTCATGGCGAGATTATCCCACAGCGGCGCAAGAACCTTGCTGCGCTTAACTTAAAATAACGGGCGGGAGGTGGGCTGGTTGTAAACAAAACGGGGAATCAGATTTGCAGTAGAGATTCCCCGTTCGTCTTTCCGAAAAACTTACTTCTTCTTGTTCTCAATCATCTCGTGCATGAGCGGCGCGAGGATGATTTCCATCGCGTAGCTCATCTTGCCGCCGGGCACGACGATGGTGTTGGCGCGTGACATGAAGGAGTTCGGAATCATGTTCAGCATGTAGGGGAAGTCCACGCCCCTGGGGTTGCGGAAACGGATAATCACGAAGCTTTCATCGGGGGATGGAATGTCGCGCGTGATGAACGGGTTGGAGGTGTCCACGGTGGCCACGCGCTGGA
Source organism: Gallionellaceae bacterium (assembly GCA_009885195.1). Lineage (GTDB taxonomy): Bacteria > Pseudomonadota > Gammaproteobacteria > Burkholderiales > Gallionellaceae > Nitrotoga. The sequence goes on along the minus strand of VFLG01000037.1, from coordinate 12,096 downwards.
AATTGATGTGGGTGCGCGAGAATTGCGGGGTGATGTATTTGATGTAGTCCGGCATGCGGCGCATGATGGTGTCCACCGTCGCTTCCGCCGAATAGCCACGCTCGGCTCCATCGCGATGAATTTTTTGTATCCATTCCAGATTGACCACCGGCACGACGCCGATACCCATATCCACATATTTGGCCGCATCTGCTTTGCCATCGGTGGCCAGGCCGTGCAGGCCTTCGTAGAACAACAGGTCGGAATTCGCTTCGATGTTTTCCCACGGGGTGAATACGCCGGGCTTGAGGTCGGTCAGGTTGAAATGCTTGTTGTGTTGCACGGCTTCGGTATCGCTGTGCACGTAGTAGCGGCGCTTGCATGAGCCGGTTTCGCCGTAGGTTTTGAAGGTTGCTTCGATCTTGTCGAAATGGTTGGCTTCCGGCCCGAAGTGGCTGAAGGTGTTGTTGCCGACTTTGGCCGCTTCGGCAGCCGCCGCGCGGAACGCCATGCGATCCAGGCTGTGCAGGCTGTCGCCTTCGATCACCGCAGCGGTAATTTTTTCGCGGCGGAAGATATTTTCAAAGGCACGTTTTACTGTGGTGGTGCCGGCGCCGGAAGAACCGGTGACGGCAATGACGGGATGCTTGCGGGACATAGTAAAACTCTCCTGAAGGATATTAAAAATTTATTTTGGCGGCATTTTAGCAGAACCGCGCGCGCCGGACAGCCCGCATGTAATCACCCGTGTTTGGCGCGTATCAAACCGGATGTTTCATGTCCCGCCCGACCCGGGTTATGCCGCTATAATGACGCCTTCCCGAATCAACGCAGGTTACACGTGATGCAGCCGAATTATCAACCACAAAAAATCGAAGCCGCTGCGCAGCAGTATTGGGAAAACAAGCAGGCATTCCGCGCCACGGAGGCTTCCGATAAGCCGAAATATTATTGCCTGTCGATGTTCCCGTACCCGTCCGGCAAGCTGCACATGGGGCACGTCCGCAACTATACCATCGGCGATGTGCTGGCGCGCTATCATCGCATGAAAGGCTACAACGTCATGCAGCCCATGGGTTGGGATGCCTTCGGCCTGCCCGCCGAAAACGCCGCGCTGGCCAACAACGTGCCGCCCGCCGCGTGGACCTATTCCAACATTGATGCCATGCGCAAGCAGCTGCAAAGCCTGGGGCTGGGCATAGACTGGGCGCGCGAAGTGACCACTTGCAAGCCGGATTATTACCGCTGGGAGCAGTGGCTGTTCACCCGGTTGTTCAAAAAAGGAATCATCTACAAGAAGACTTCCTCGGTGAATTGGGATCCGGAAGACAACACCGTGCTGGCCAACGAACAGGTGATAGATGGGCGCGGCTGGCGTTCCGGCGCGCTGGTGGAAAAGCGCGACATTCCGATGTATTTTTTTCGCATCACGCAGTACGCCGAAGAGTTGCTGCAAGGCCTCGACACGCTGGATGGCTGGCCGGAGCAGGTCAAGACCATGCAGCGCAACTGGATCGGCAAGAGTTATGGCTGCGAGATTGAATTCCCCTATGACGCCAGTATCGGCAGAGCGGGAACATTGAAGGTTTACACCACCCGCCCCGATACCTTGATGGGTGCGACTTATGTGGCCGTGGCGGCGGAACATCCGCTGGCGTCGCAAGCGGCTGCTGGCAGTCCCGCACTCGCTGCCTTTATTGCAGAGTGCAAGCGCGGCGGCACGGCCGAGGCCGATATGGCGACCATGGAGAAGAAAGGCATGGACACCAGCCTGTTCGTCACGCATCCGCTTAACGGCGACAAGCTGCCGGTGTGGGTCGCCAACTATGTGTTGATGGGCTACGGCGAAGGCGCGGTGATGGCGGTTCCAGCGCACGATGAGCGGGATTTTGAGTTTGCGAAGAAATACAAGCTGCCGATCAGGCAATCCATCGCAGTGGAAGGGCAAAGTTTCAGCGATGCTGCCTGGCAGGAGTGGTATGCCAACAAGGAGCGCGGGGTATGCGTGAACTCTGGTAAATACAATAGCCTTAATTACGAGCAATCTGTGGATGCCATCGCCGCCGATCTGCAAGTCAAGGGCTTGGGTCAGAAACGCACCCAGTTCCGCCTGCGCGACTGGGGTATCTCGCGCCAACGCTACTGGGGTTGTCCGATTCCGATCATTCATTGCGCACAGTGCGGCGATGTGCCAGTGCCGGATGAGCAATTGCCGGTAGTTCTGCCCGAAAAAATTACCATCACCGGCGCGGGTTCGCCGTTGGCGAAGATGCCGGAGTTTTATCAGACCACCTGCCCGCAATGCGGCGGTGCGGCGAAGCGTGAGACCGACACCATGGATACTTTCGTCGAGTCGTCTTGGTACTACGCGCGCTATACCAGCCCGGACTGCACCACCGGCATGGTGGACAAGGCACGCGCGCAACACTGGTTGCCGGTGGATCAATATATAGGCGGCATCGAGCATGCGATTCTGCATTTGTTGTATGCGCGCTTTTTCCATAAGTTGATGCGCGACGAAGGGGTGTTTGGTGCCCCCCCCTCTCCCCAACCCTCTCCCACAAGGGGAGAGGAGGCAAACGATGCGCTACGAGCATTTAACCCCTTGGACGAACCATTCAAAAATCTGCTAACGCAAGGCATGGTGATCGCACCGACTTTCTGCCGCGAAGGCGAGGGCGGCAAAAAATTGTGGATCAATCCGGCGGATGTGGATGTAAAGACGGATGATCGTGGACGCCCGGTTGGCGCAACGCTGCGCGCCGACGGCCAGTCAGTGATCATTGGCGGCACCGAGAAAATGGCCAAATCGAAGAACAACGGCGTTGATCCACAGGCCATCATTGATCAGTACGGTGCCGATACCGCTCGCTTGTTTACGATGTTTGCGGCACCACCTGACCAGCAGCTGGAATGGAATGACGCGGGGGTGGAAGGGGCATTCCGTTTTCTCAAGCGTGTGTGGGCGTTTGGATATTTGGTTAAACAGGTAATAGATGCCAAGCCAGCTTCCAGCTATGAGTTCAGAAAGGCAAGCGGCATCGGAGAGGTCAGCATTTCCCGATCCAGATCATCAGATCCTAAGGAAGTTAGGCGTGAAGTGCATCTTGTTCTGAAACAAGCAAATTTCGATTTGGCAAAGCAGCAATTCAATACTGTTGCGTCTGCAGCGATGAAAATCCTAAATGCCTTGGAAAAATTACCTATAGCCTCTCAGGAAGATTTCGCAATTACCAAAGAAGGCTACTCTATCTTGCTTCGTCTGCTCTCACCCATCACTCCTCATATCGCGCAAACCCTGTGGAAAGAACTCGATTATGGCGACGATATTTTGAATGCCGAATGGCCGAAGGTGGATGAAGCCGCGCTGGTGCAGGACGAAATCGAGATTGTGATACAGGTCAACGGCAAGCTGCGCGGCAACCTGCGTGTAGCGAAAAATGCCGACCAGGCCACGCTGGAACAACTGGCGTTGTCGCATGACGCAGTGCAAAAATTACTGGCAGGCGGAACAGCGAAAAAAATTATCGTGGTGCCGGGTCGTTTGATTAATGTCGTGATCTGACCAAATGGTTATGCCGATGCGCGCATTTTTGACTATACCTTTGTTGCTGCTTGTTTTGTCGCTGGCCGCGTGCGGCTTTCATTTGCGTGGGCAGGGTGCGTTTGCGTTGCCGTTTCAGACGCTGCACATACAGTCAAGCAACAACTACACCCCTTTTATCGGGGAGCTGAAGCGCGCCATACAGGCCGCCGGCGTGCAGCTTGCCGCTTCACCCGAAAACGCACAACTGACTTTGCATATCGTTTCCGAGGTAGAGGGCAAGCAGATTCTTTCCCTGAGCGGCGCCGGTCGCGTGCGCGAATACCAGTTACGTTTCAGTATTTCGTTCCGGGCCTGCGACCAAATGCAACAAGAGTGGCTCCCCGCCGGAGAAATTGTGCTGCTGCGCAACTTGTCCTATGACGATGCGCAAGTTCTGGCCAAGGAGCAGGAGGAGATTTTGCTCTACCAGAACATGCGCAGCGATGCGGTACAGCAGATGTTGCGCCGCCTGAACCGCGCCACGCCACCACCACCGAAATCATGAAAATCTCGAGTGAAGATCTGCCGCGCCATCTCGCCCGAGGGCTTGCGCCGCTGTATGTTGTTCACGGCGAGGCACTGCTGCTGGCGATTGAAGCCGCAGATGCCATTCGCGTGGCGGCGCGCACAGCAGGGTATAGCGAACGCGAAGTGCTGATGGTCGAAAAGGGCTTCAACTGGGCCGAGTTGCGCAATAGCGCGCAAAGCCTGTCGCTGTTTTCCACGCGCAAGCTGGTGGACCTGCGTATTCCCTCCGGCAAGCCAGGCGTGGAAGGCGCGCAGGCATTGCAGGATCATTGCCAGCACTTGAACGCCGACACCGTCACTCTGGTGTCGCTGCCACGGCTGGACAAAACCACCCAAAGCAGCAAGTGGTTCACCACGCTGGCGGAGCAGGGCGTCATGATCTCTGCCGATGAAATCGCGCTGAGTGCACTGCCAGGTTGGATAGCGGGCCGGTTAAAACAACAGGGCCAATCTGCCGATGCGGACACGCTGGTATTTCTGGCCGAGAAGGTGGAAGGAAATCTGCTGGCGGCTTATCAGGAAATACAGAAACTTGCCTTGCTGTTTCCCGCCGGGCAGCTTTCTTTTGAACAGGTAAAAGACGCGGTGATGGACGTGGCGCGCTATGATGTATTCAAGTTGTCCGAGGCCATGTTGGCAGGCGATGCGGCACGTTACGCGCATATTCTCGACGGCTTGCGCGCGGAAGGTGAGGCTACGGTGCTTGTCCTGTGGGCTTTGGTCGAAGACATCCGCGCGCTGGGCAGAGTGTCGCGCGCCATGCAACAGGGTGGCAATCTGAATTCTGCGTTACGCGACGCGCGCGTGTGGGGGGCGCGGCAAAAGCCGGTGGAACGCGCGCTGAGGCGCTTCAGTCCGGCCATAGCCGAACGTGCTTTGCGTCAGGCCGCGCATGTGGACAAGGTGATAAAGGGGCTGCGCCCGGGTGATGCGTGGGATGAATTGCTGCAACTGGGCATACGCTGCGCCCGTGTGCAAGCGGCGTAAAGCTAGAAAAAGCAGTTAGCCACAGAGATCACAGAGAAAAAACAAACCGTTGTAACACGGGAGCGATTCACCTTTTCGGTGAAGCTACGAAATGTGGAGAAACCATGCCTCTCTCTGTGTTCTCTGTGACCTCTGTGGCTTGAACTACGGTTTTTAGGATAAAGCTGGCGCCGGCAGTTGTCCGCGGGTAACTAAAGATATGGATGAAATAATTTTGGTCATAACCAATTTGCCGGATCGCGACAGCGCCCGGCGCGTGGCGAATGCGCTGATCGAAACGCGTGCCGCCGCCTGCGTCAATATACTGGCCGAATGCAACTCGGTGTATCGCTGGCAAGGTAAAATAGAATCTGCAAGCGAAGTGCCGCTGCTGATCAAGACCACGCGCAACGCTTACTCTCGCCTTGAGGCGGTTATTTGCGCGCACCATCCATATGAACTTCCCGAGATTATTGCGGTCTCGGTTGATGCGGGTTTGCCCGGCTATTTACAATGGGTAATACAAGAAACCCAAGCTCCAGTAGCAGAATAATGAGGGTAATAAAGAAATGAAAACCATGCGTTATGCACTACTGCTGATGTTGTGCTTTGCTGCGGCTCCATCGCTACATGCCGAAAGCTTCCTGGATCGCTTGCCGCTGCTGGGCGGCGCCAAGCAGCCCAAATTTTTACCCCCGGATCAGGCGTTCGGGCTGAGTATCAATGTGCGTGATGGGCGCACCCTGACGGTAGACTTCAAGATCACCCCCGGCTACTATTTATATCGCGACAAGGTCGGCTTCGATATAACACCCGAGTCGGCAAAAGCTGCGGGCGTCAGAATCACGAAGGTAACCACGCCCAGGGGGGAAATGAAATATGACGCCAATTTCGGCGACATGGAGGTGTTCTTCCAGCCGTTTCAGGCCGAGATTACGCTCGAACGCATCGGCAATGCGGCACAGACCATTATGCTGCAAGCCACGTATCAGGGATGCAGCGATAAGGGCTTGTGCTACCCGCCGATCGACAAACAATTCAGCATTGCGCTGCCCGCAGCAGATATACAGTCTTCAGTAGCTACCAAGTCCTTTAATACGCCAGCCACGACAGCGGCTGAGCAAGAAAATTTTGCGGCAAGTCCGGCACAGCAAAACCAGGCCGTATCATCCCCCACTGATAGCGAACAATCACAAATTGCCAAACTGTTCAAACAAGGCAACTTCTGGCTGATTGTGTCGTTCTTCTTCGGCGCCGGATTGTTGCTCGCTTTTACTCCCTGCGTGCTCCCCATGATACCTATTTTGTCCGGGATCATTGTCGGACATGGCCCCAACCTGACCAAAATGCACGGATTTATTTTGTCGTTGGCTTACGTGCTCGGCATGGCGCTGACCTACGCCGCAGTCGGTGTGGCCGCCGGGCTGTCCGGCACGCTGCTGACCAATGCCCTGCAAACACCCTGGGTGCTGGGCAGTTTTGCCGGGATATTCGTGCTGTTATCCCTATCCATGTTCGGATTTTACGAATTGCGGCTACCCGCTGCTCTGCAAAGTAGGCTGACCAACACCAGCAACCGCCTGCATGGCGGCCACCTGAGCGGGGTGTTTGTGATGGGCGCCTTATCCGCCGTCATTGTCGGCCCATGCGTTGCTGCCCCGCTGGCAGGGGCATTGTTATATATCGGGCAGACGAATGACGCTGTGCTGGGGGCAACGGCGTTATTCGCTTTAGCAATGGGCAAGGGTGTGCCGCTGTTGGTGATTGGCGCCTCCGCCGGAACCTTGCTACCCAAAGCCGGCGCGTGGATGGAATCGGTCCAGCGCTTCTTCGGCGTACTGCTGCTGGCGGTTGCCATCTGGCTTATTACCCCGCTGATCCCGCTGGGCGTGCAAATGCTGTTGTGGGCCGCATTGCTGGTGCTCTCCTCCATTCACCTGCATGCGCTGGATGCGTTGCCGCACAATGCCTCCGGCTGGCACAAGTTGTGGAAGGGTATCGGTATCCTCACCCTACTGCTCGGCATTGCCTACCTGATCGGCGCGCTGTCCGGCGCGCGCGACATTCTGCGCCCGCTGGGCGGGTTCGGCAGTGCCCAAACAGGGGCACACACAAGCCTGCAATTCGTGCGGGTGAAAAATGTCGCCGAGCTGGATGCGCGCATCGCGCAGGTGCGCGGCAAAACTGTAATGCTGGATTTTTATGCCGACTGGTGTGTGTCATGCAAGGAAATGGAACGCTACGCCTTTGCCGATGCCAAGGTGCAAGCCAAGCTGAAAAACACCCTGCTGCTGCAAGCCGACGTGACCGCCAACAACGACGAGGACAAGGCGCTGCTAAAGCGTTTTGGCTTATATGGCCCGCCCGCCATTTTGTTTTTTGATGGACAGGGGCGCGAGCAGGGCGAACACCGCGTGACCGGCTATCAGGATGCAGCGCAATTCCTCCAAACGCTGCAAAATGCGGGGCTATAACTTCCGGGCCGATGGATTGTTTGGGTTAAAGAAGCCTACCCCAGAAAATTTGTTTTCAAAGGCATGGCTAAACAGATGGCCCTGATTAATTTTCATAATTTCCGTCAACTACTAGACAACCCCCCTCAATTTGCGGCAAAATGTGCACATGAAAACCATTTTGGTAGTTCATGGCCCTAACTTGAATCTGCTCGGTCAGCGTGAGCCAGAGGTATATGGCCGTGTCACGTTAGCCGAAATTAACCAGAAATTGCAGCAATTGGCGCAATCGGGAGGTGCAAAACTTTCGCATTTCCAGAGTAACGCCGAAGCCGCTCTGGTAGACCGCGTGCAATTGGCACGTCAGGATGGTACCGACTTTATCATCATTAACCCCGCTGCCTACACTCATACCAGCGTGGCACTGCGCGATGCACTGGCGGCAGTGAACATCCCTTTTATTGAGGTTCATCTTTCCAATGTGTTTGCGCGCGAAGCGTTTCGCAAGGAATCCTACTTCTCGGATATTGCCGTCGGTGTCATCAGTGGTTTGGGTGCAACCGGTTATGAACTTGCGCTGCAATATGCGTTGCAGCACCCAGTTAGGAGCTAAATAATATGGATTTACGCAAACTCAAGACGTTGATTGAATTGGTCGAAAGCTCGGGCATCGCCGAGCTGGAAATCAGCGAAGGCGAGGAACGCGTGCGCATCACCCGCACGCCAACCGCAACGATGCAGCAAGTCCACGCTGCCCCGCAGCAGATGGCTGCCACCGCGCCACAACAGGCCGCCGTAGCCGCCGAATCGGTCAAACCGGCCGTACCGGAAGGCCACGTGGTTAAATCGCCCATGGTCGGCAGTTTCTACCGCTGCCCTTCTCCCGGCGCCAAGGCTTTTGTAGAAGTGGGGCAAAGCGTAAATGCGGGCGATACCCTGTGCATCATCGAAGCCATGAAGCTGCTCAATGAAATCGAAGCGGATCACAGTGGCATTATCAAGGCCATTCTGGTGGAAAGCGGCCAGGCTGTAGAGTATGGTCAACCGTTGTTCATTATTGCTTAGCCATGTTTGAAAAAATCCTGATCGCAAATCGCGGTGACCAGCTGCCGAAAGGCAGCGCAGCGGCGCAGCCAAATCGCACAGCGGCTGAAAGCCGCAAACGCTATTTCACCGCGGAGACAACACGTGTTTGAAAAAATCCTGATCGCCAATCGCGGTGAAATAGCGTTGCGCATCCAGCGCGCCTGCCGTGAGATGGGCATCAAGACGGTAGCCGTCCATTCTGAAGCAGACGCCGACGCCAAGTATGTCAAGCTGGCCGATGAATCGGTCTGTATCGGGCCCGCCCCATCATCGCAAAGCTATCTGCATATTCCCAGCATTATCAGCGCGGCGGAAGTCACCGATGCGCAGGCCATCCATCCCGGCTATGGTTTCCTGTCGGAAAACGCTGATTTTGCCGAGCGTGTGGAAAAAAGCGGTTTTGTGTTCATCGGCCCGCGCCCGGAGACCATCCGCCTGATGGGCGACAAGGTCACCGCCAAGATCACCATGAAGAAAGCGGGCGTGCCGTGCGTGCCTGGCGTGGACGGCGCACTGCCGGAAGACCCTGCTGAAATCGTCAAGATTGCCCGCAGTATTGGTTACCCGGTCATTATCAAGGCCTCCGGCGGTGGTGGCGGGCGCGGTATGCGTGTGGTGCATACCGAGGCCGCCTTGCTCAACGCCGTAACCATGACACGCAGCGAGGCGCAAGCGGCATTCAACAATCCCATGGTGTACATGGAGAAGTTTTTGGAAAATCCACGCCATATCGAATTTCAGGTGCTGGCCGATTCCTATGGCAATGCGGTCTATCTGGGTGAGCGTGATTGTTCGATGCAACGCCGCCATCAGAAAATTATTGAGGAAGCACCAGCCCCCTTGCTTAACGCGCGTCAGCGCGACAAGATTGGCGAGCGCTGCGCGGAGGCTTGCCGCAAGATTGGCTATCGCGGCGCAGGTACGTTCGAGTTCCTGTTTGAAAATGGCGAATTCTTTTTTATCGAGATGAACACCCGCGTGCAGGTGGAGCATCCGGTCAGCGAAATGATTACCGGCATCGACATTGTGCAGCAACAGATACGCATTGCTGCCGGTGAAAAACTTGGCTTCAAACAAAGAGATATAGCGTTCAAAGGCCATGCCATCGAGTGCCGCATCAATGCCGAACATCCATACAAATTCACGCCCTCACCCGGCCGCATCACTACCTGGCATCCGCCCGGCGGCCCCGGCATACGCGTAGATTCGCATGTCTATGCCAACTACTTCGTGCCACCGCATTACGATTCCATGATCGGCAAGATCATTGCCTACGGCGATACCCGCGAGCAGGCCATGGCGCGCATGCGTATCGCCCTGTCGGAAATGGCGGTAGAAGGCATAGAAACCAACATCCCGCTGCATCAGGAGCTGCTGCTGGACGCTGCCTTCATGCGCGGCGGCACCAGCATCCATTATCTGGAACAGAAATTGGCTGAGCGCACCAAAGGCAAGTGACATGGCCTGGCTCACGCTGACCGTGAACGCTGATGCGCATTATGCGGACAGCCTGAGTGATGTTTTGCTGGAACTCGGCGCGCTGTCGGTGGATATCCATGATGCACAGGCCGACACCCCGCAAGAACAAGCACTATTTGGTGAGCCGGGCGAACCCGCCCCCGATCTTTGGTCATATAATCTTGTTACCGCCTTGTTCCCTGAAGATACCCCGATAGATGCCATCATGTTGCAAGCCTCACACGCCATCGGACTGAAACAGCCTCTCGCCTACAGCAGCGCAACCCTGGCCGACAACGACTGGGTGCGCTTGACCCAATCACAGTTCAATCCGATACGCATCTCGCAACGACTGTGGATAGTGCCCACCTGGCACACCCCGTCCGATCCCGCAGCCATCAACATTACACTCGACCCCGGGCTGGCTTTCGGTACCGGCAGCCACCCCACGACCCGCTTGTGCCTGCGCTGGCTGGATGACAACATCAAAGGCGGAGAAAACGTGCTGGACTATGGCTGCGGCTCCGGCATACTGGCAATCGCCGCGCTCAAGCTGGGCGCGGCCAGCGCCACTGGCGTGGATCTGGACGCCCAGGCAGTGCAAGCCAGCCGCGACAATGCCGCAGCCAATCAAGTGCAGGCAAATTTCTATCTGCCGGATGACGCCTCGCGACACCAAGCCGACATCGTCGTCGCCAACATCCTCACCAACCCGCTTAAAGTACTCGCGCCGTTGCTGGCAGGCGCCACCCGCCAAGGCGGACAGATAGTCCTGTCCGGCATACTCAGCGAGCAGGCCGAGGAGGTCATGGCAATTTATGGGCAGTGGTTTGATCTGGAGCCGCCGGTCAGAGAAGAAGGCTGGGCGTGCTTGTCCGGTATAAAACTCCGAAGAACTTTTGGCCGGGCACCCGGATGAGCGCCATTACCCAATGTCCAGAGTGCGGTACACGCTTTAAGGCGAGCCAGACACAGCTAGAGGCGCACCAAGGCATGGTGCGTTGCGGGCATTGTCAGGCGACGTTCAACGCCATGCAACACTTGTATGACGACCAACCCAGCCCGCAACTTTCTCTGCTCATAGAGACCGAAAAATCGGAGCAAACATTCGTCGAAGCAGAGCCGGACGATAATAAGGTTGTGGAGACGATAGCTGACACCACAGCCCCGCTTTCTTCGCCCCTCACGTTGACACAACAGTACTCAATTTTGAAGGCTGACGATGAAGTCTCCAATCAGACTATCCAAAAGAAATTGCGCTGGCTGTGGGCCATAGGTGCTTTCCTGTTAACCATGATATTGCTGGCACAGGCCAGCTATTTTCTCCGGGTAGAACTCGCTGCGCGTCTGCCCGGCCTAAAGCCCGCACTTACGACCTATTGCATCTGGCTTAAATGCAGCATCCCGCTGCCGAAAAAAGCCGACCTGATAAGCATAGAGTCTTCCGACCTGGAAGCCAGCCCGGCACAAGCCAATGTCATTGCCCTCAATGCCATCCTGCGCAACCGCGCGCCCTACGCCCAAGCCTACCCCAATCTCGAACTGACTCTCACCGACACTACCGACATGGCGCTGGCACGGCGTATTTTCCAACCGGCGGAATACCTGAAGCCCGGCGAGGACGAGAGCCATGGGCTGTCGCCCGGTCGTGAAATCAGCATCAAGTTGCACCTTGATACCACCGACCTGAAGCCGACCGGATACCGGTTATTTTTGTTTTATCCGTAGTCGTTATGTTGCGGGTGGCGCTTACCATGAAAGTAAACATAGCGTTTAATCCAATCCACGTAAGTTTTTTCAGTGCGCAAACTGTAGCGCTTCACGCGCAGACGAGCCACTACTTGATCGAGCAGCTTGGGTGGCGGTGGAGTGTCAGGGGTAGCGGCCATAGGTGGTGCGTTTCAGGGTTGCATTATTTTTAACCAAGGTGTGCTAAAAATATGCTGATGACTGATATGAATCAAGTTTTATTTTTAATGGGTAGAATAGCCACCTGTCCTGATAAAAGATTAGGTCTTTTATTGGGGTCTACTTTACGTT
>VFLG01000078.1 GCA_009885195.1 Gallionellaceae bacterium | reverse complement strand
TCCAGACGGTATGGTCGGATGCCCTGCAATCGGCTCCCGGATCCGTGGCGCAGGTGCGCGAATGCGCGGCACAGCTGACGCGCTTCGCCAAGCAAAGCGGCACTTGCGTGATCCTGGTCGGCCATGTCACCAAGGAAGGCAGCCTGGCCGGCCCGCGCGTGCTGGAGCACATGGTCGACACCGTGCTGTATTTCGAGGGCGACACGCATTCGAGTTTCCGCTTGATCCGCGCGTTCAAAAACCGCTACGGTGCGGTGAATGAACTCGGTGTGTTCGCGATGAGCGAAAAAGGCTTGAAGGGCGTGTCCAATCCATCGGCGCTGTTTTTGTCGCAGCACAGCGGCGAAGTCGCCGGTTCGTGTGTGATGGTGACGCAGGAAGGCACACGCCCGCTGCTGGTGGAGATCCAGGCGCTGCTCGACGAAGCACATTCTCCAAATGTGCGGCGGCTATCGCTGGGTCTGGAACAGAACCGGCTGGCCATGTTGCTGGCCGTGCTGCATCGCCATGCAGGCATCGCCTGTTTCGATCAGGACGTGTTCATCAACGCCGTCGGCGGTGTGAAGATAACCGAGCCGGGCGCCGACCTGGCGGTGCTGCTGGCCATCGTGTCTTCGTTGCGCAACAAACCGCTGCCGGAAAAAATGGTGGTGTTCGGCGAAGTCGGCTTGGCCGGCGAGGTGCGTCCGGTGCAACGCGGGCAGGAGCGCCTGCGCGAAGCCGCCAAGCTGGGCTTTACCCACGCCATCATCCCCAAGGCGAACCAGCCGAAGCATCCTATCGCAGGCATGGAGATCATCGCGGTGGAACGGGTGGAGGATGCAGTGGCGAAAATGCGTTAGTGCCGGTGCGCCTCGGCAATGGAATTTAGCCATTGTCTGTAGCGCGTGTTGGCGTTACAGTTCGCCACATATATACCAATGGAGGATAGTCAATGATGATTTTGATTTTGCTTGGGGTGCTGGCTGCGATAATGTTGCTGGCTTTCTTCCGCGCTTCGATATGGGGCTGGCTGCTGGCGATGATAGTCGTCGTTCCCGTCATCGCCATTCAAAGTCGGCTGTCCGCTGATGTATTTCAAGTCGTCATCATCCTGCTGGCCGTCATAGTCGCGGTGCTGGGCATCCCCGTGCTGCGCCGTTTATTGGTGAGCGGCTTCATCCTCAAGATTTTTCGCAAGATACTTCCCCAGGTTTCCCAAACTGAACAGGAGGCGCTGGACGCTGGCACGGTGTGGTGGGACGGCGATCTGTTCAGCGGGCAGCCGGACTGGCACAAGCTGCTGAAATTTCCCAAGCCGTCACTCAGCGCCGCCGAGCAAGCCTTCCTTGATAACGAAACCGAGCAATTGTGCGCCATGCTGGACGACTGGGACATTACCCACGTGCGCCAGGATTTACCGCCGCAGGTATGGCAGTTCATCAAGGACAAGGGTTTCTTCGGCATGATTATTCCCAAGGAATACGGCGGGCTGCAATTCTCCGCGCTGGCGCATTCCGCCGTGGTGACCAAGATAGCCTCGCGCAGCGCGACCGCCGCGGTGACCGTGATGGTACCGAATTCATTGGGCCCGGCAGAGCTGCTGCTGCACTATGGCACTGCGGCGCAGAAGGAAAAATATCTGCGCCGATTGGCGCAGGGAAAAGAAGTGCCCTGCTTTGCGCTGACCGGACCTTTCGCCGGTTCCGATGCTGGGGCGATTCCCGATGTCGGCATCGTCTGCCACGCACCCTTCAATGGGCAGGAGAATGTGCTGGGCGTGCGCGTGACATGGGAAAAGCGCTACATCACGCTGGCGCCAGTGGCGACCTTGCTCGGCCTGGCCTTTAAGCTGTATGACCCGGACAAGCTGATCGGCGCGGAAACGGCACGCGGCATCACGCTGGCGCTGATACCCACCGACACGCCCGGGGTGCAGGTCGGACGCCGCCACTTCCCGCTCAACTCGGCGTTCCAGAACGGCCCGACTTCCGGAAATGAGGTGTTCATCCCGATGGAGTACCTCATCGGCGGCATGGAAAAAATCGGCCAGGGTTGGCGCATGCTGATGGAATGCCTGGCGGCGGGGCGTTCGATCTCGCTGCCGGCCAGCGCCACCGGCGGCGCGAAACTGGCGGCGCGCACCTGTGGGGCTTATGGCCGCGTGCGCAAGCAGTTCAGGGTGCCCATCGGTAAATTCGAGGGCGTGGAAGAGGCTATGGCACGCATCGGCGGCAACACCTACATGATGGATGCGGCGCGCTTGATGACAACCGTTGCACTGGATATGGGCGAGAAGCCGTCGGTCATTTCCGCCATCGTCAAATATCACTGCACCGAACGCGCACGTGCGGTAGTCAATGACGCGATGGACGTGCATGGTGGCAAGGGAATTTGCATGGGGACATCCAATTATCTGGCGCGCAGTTACCAGCAGATCCCCATCGGCATCACGGTGGAAGGCGCGAACATCCTGACCCGCAGCATGATTATTTTCGGCCAGGGCGCGATCCGCTCCCATCCCTATGTGCTCAAGGAAATCCAGGCAGCGAATGACCCGGATGCGAAGCGTGCGCTGCGCAATTTTGATGCCGCCCTGCTTGGCCACATCAGCTTCAGCCTGAGCAATGCAGTGCGCGCCCTGCTGTTCGGCTTGACCGGCGGACGCGGCATTGCGGTGCCGGAGGGCGTGAACACGCAGCGTTATTTCCAGCAACTGACGCGCTATTCCGCCGCATTCGCATTGGCGGCCGATGTGTCCATGCTGGTGCTGGGCGGCAGCCTCAAGCGGCGCGAAAAAATTTCCGCGCGGCTGGGCGACGTGTTGAGCCAGCTGTACCTATGCTCGGCCACGCTCAAACGCTTTGAGGATGAGAGCCGCCCGGCCAGCGATCTGCCTCTGCTGCATTGGTCTATGCAGGATGCGCTGCACCGGATACAGGTGGCGTTCGACGGCGTGCTGCAGAATTTCCCCAGCCGCTTCGCCGCGCTGATTTTGCGCATGTTGATTTTCCCGGTTGGCCGTTGCCTTGCCCCGCCGTCAGACGAGCTGGGGCATCAAGTGTCCGCACTGTTAATGCAGCCCGGAGCTGCGCGTGACCGCCTGACTGCCGGCATGTATATACCCAGCGACGAGAATGATGCAGTCGGTGCGCTGGAAGCCGCCCTGCACAGCACCTTGCAGTGCGAACCCTTGCAGGCCAAAGTGGATGCGGCGCGAAAATCCGGAAAAGTAAAAGCATTGGACGAGCTGGCACGCATCGCCGAAGCACGCGACCAAGAAGGCATCATCAACGCAGAAGAAGCCCTGCTGCTGCAACGCGACTATGCGCTGCGACGCAAGGTCATCATGGTGGATGATTTTGCGCCGGAAGAGTTGGCGGCAGGGCAGGAAAAATAGTTTTGTAGGGTGCGCTTGCGCACCAACAAAGTCCCAAATGGTGCGTACAGTGTGTGGCTTACCAATCTATGCTGGGGGAAAACATGCCGGAGAATAATAAAGATTACATCATCACGCCGGAGCAGGCCGTTACCTTGCACGGGTTGTTTCTTGAGCGCGTGCGGCGCACGCCTGGTGGTGTCGCTTATCGTTATTTTGATGTTAAAAAAAATGTGTGGTTATCCCTGACCTGGGCGCAGGTGCGCGACCAGGTGGCACGCTGGCAGGCAGCGCTGTTGCGTGAGGGATTAGCAGCAGGTGATCGCGTCGGTATCATGCTGCGCAACTGCCCGCAATGGGTGATGCTCGATCAGGCAGCGATGTCGCTGGGGCTGGTGGTGGTGCCGCTGTACACCGTGGATCGTCCCGACAGCGTGACCTACATCATTAACGATGCAGGAATAAAAATACTATTGTTTGAAAGCGCCGAGCAATGGCAGGAGTTGCGTACCGTGCGTGCACAACTAACCTGTGTACAGCGTTTTGTGTGCCTGAATAAAATTTCCGGCCATGACGAAGCACGCCTGCAATGTGCAGATGAATGGTTACCTGCTCAATCCACTCTGACTGAAGAGCGCAAACGCGAGCGAGATGCGCTGGCCACCATCATTTATACCTCAGGCACCACCGGACGGCCCAAAGGCGTGATGCTTAGCCACTACAATATTATTTTCAACGCCCATTCCTGCATGGACACTTTCGCCGTCAAGCACACTGATCTGTTCCTGTCCTTCCTGCCGCTGTCGCATACCTTTGAACGCACGCTGGGTTATTATTTGCCAGTCATGACCGGCGCTACCGTGGCCTTTGCCCGTTCCATTCCGCTGCTGTCGGAGGATATGCAAACCAACCACCCGACTCTGCTGATCTCGGTGCCGCGCATTTACGAACGCGTCTATGCGGCCATCCGCAGCAAGCTTGACGAAGGTTCGCCGCTCAAACGCAAGTTGTTCGAATTTTCGGTGAATGTCGGCTGGCATCGTTTTGAGAATGAACAGGGGCGCGCTGCATGGCATCCAAAATTATTGCTGTGGCCGCTGCTCAAACGCCTGGTTGCCGACAAGATACTTGCTAAACTGGGTGGCAACTTGCGCGTCGCAATCAGTGGTGGCGCCGCCCTGGCACCGGATATTTCGCGTGTGTTCATCGGCCTCGGTTTACCGATAGTGCAGGGATATGGACTGACCGAAACCAGCCCGGTGATTAGCGGCAATAAACTGGAAAATAATTTCCCGGATAGCGTAGGCCAACCGATACGCGGGGTAGAGGTGCGCATCGGCGAGCACAATGCACTGCTGGTGAAAGGGCCGTGCAACATGCAAGGCTACTGGAATAATCCGCAGGCTACTGCGGCCATGATCTCGCCAGATGGCTGGCTGAACACCGGCGATACGGCGCGTATCAGCGCCAGCGGGCACATCACCATCACCGGGCGGCTGAAGGAAATTATCGTCATGTCCAACGGTGAGAAAGTGCCGCCGACGGATATGGAAACCGCCATCCTGCGCGACCGCCTGTTCGATCAGGTGATGGTGCATGGCGAGGGACGCCCCTATCTGGTCGTGCTGGCCGTGGTTAACCTGGAAAGCTGGGCGCGTTTTGCGCAAGCGGTTGGCGTGCGTCCCGACATGCCGGAATCGTTGCGCGATACCCGCATTGAGCAGCAAGTGCTGCAGCGCATTGCCGATCAAACAAAAGAGTTTCCGGGTTATGCCAGGGTGCGCCGGGTGTTGCTGCTGACCGAGCCGTGGAGCATAGAAAACGGGCTGCTGACGCCCACCCTCAAGGTCAAGCGCGATCCCGTGGCAAAGCGTTACGCCGAACAAATCGAAGCGCTTTACCAAGGACATTGAACCATGACTGAAACAATATTGACTACCCTGCCACAACGCGAACCCACCCTGCGCGTGGTGGCCATGCCGGGTGATTGCAACTACACCGGCGACGTGTTCGGCGGTTGGGTGATGGCACAGGTGGATATCGCTGGCAGCATCCCCGCTACCAGCCGTGCGCGCGGGCGAGTGGTGACGGTGGCGGTGAATTCCTTTGTGTTCAAACAGCCGCTGTTCATGGGTGATGTGGTGAGCTTCTATGCCGAAATTATGAAGGTGGGGCACACCTCCATTACCGTCAATGTCGAAGTGTATGTGCAGCGCGATCCGGTCAAGCCAGTCTGCGCCAAGGTGACCGAAGCCACGCTCACTTACGTCGCGGTGGGTGACGATCGCAGGCCGCGAGTAGTACCGCCGGCGGATTAAAAATATGTAGGTTGGGTTAGGCGTAGCCGTAACCCAACATGCGGAACGGGAGAAAAACAAATGAGCGAAAAATTTTACATCCGCAAGGTCGCGGTTCTCGGTGCGGGTGTGATGGGCGCGCAAATCGCGGCGCATCTGGTCAACGCCAACGTGGAGACTTTGCTGTTCGAGTTGCCGGCCAAGGAAGGCGATCCCAATAGCAATGTGCAAAAAGCGCTGGAAGGGCTTAAAAAGCTTGATCCAAGCCCGCTGGCATCACCCGCCAAACTGACCTGCATCCAGCCCGCCAATTACGAACAAAACCTCGACCAGCTGCGCGAGTGCGATCTCATCATCGAAGCCATCGCCGAGCGCATCGACTGGAAATCCGATCTGTACCGCAAGGTCGCGCCTTATCTCGGCGCACACAGCATTTTTGCCAGCAACACGTCCGGTCTCTCTATCAACCAATTGGCGCAAGCCTTTCCCGAAGCGCAGCGCCACCGTTTCTGCGGCATCCATTTTTTCAACCCGCCGCGTTACATGCATTTGGTCGAGCTGATTCCCTGCGCTGCAACCGAAGCGCCATTGCTCGACCAACTGGAAGAGTTCCTCGTCTCCACCTTGGGCAAAGGCGTGGTGCGCGCCAAAGACACACCCAACTTCGTCGCCAACCGCATCGGCGTGTTCTCCATGCTCGCCACGCTGCATCACGCGCAGCGTCTCGGCTTGGGCTTTGACACCGTGGATGCGCTGACCGGGCGCTATCTCGGTCGCCCCAAGAGCGCCACCTTGCGCACGCTGGATATCGTCGGTCTCGACGTGTTCGCGCACGTGGTCGACACCATGCGCGAAAACCTCACCGATGACCCATGGCATAAACATTTCGAATTGCCGGACTGGCTCGCCAAACTGATCGCGCAGGGCGCGCTGGGACAGAAAAGCAAGCGTGGCATCTATCAGAAAACAGGCAAGGAAATTCATGTTCTGGATTTAGCGACGCAAGCATATCGTTTGTCGGAGGGCAAGGCCGATGATGCGGTAAAGGATATTTTGCGCGAACGCGATTGGGCGAAAAAATTGGCCGCATTGCGCGGCAGTTCACATCCGCAGGCGCAATTCCTGTGGGCGGTGTTCCGCGACCTGTTCCATTATTGCGCCTTGCATCTGGAAGCCATCGCCAACAATGCGCGCGATCTGGATTTTGCGGTGCGCTGGGGCTTCGGCTGGGACAGCGGCCCGTTTGAAATCTGGCAGGCGGCAGGCTGGCAGCAAGTGGCGGGCTGGATCAGCGCCGACATCGCGGCGGGTAAAGCGATGGCGAATACGCCGCTGCCCGCATGGGTCACCGAATCATCACGCGCAGGTGTCCATACACCGCAAGGATCATTCGCACCCTCTCCCCCATCCCCTCTCCCCCGGGGAGAGGGAGGAGCGCAGCGGAGGGAGAGGGAGCCGCAGTATCAACCCCGCTCCACACTTTCCGTCTATCGCCGCCAACTCTTTCCCGACCGCCTGCTCGGCGAAGCCGCGCACTACGGCGAGACCGTGTTCGAGACCGACGAAGTGCGGATGTGGCACATGGGCGACGGCATCGCCATCCTCAGCTTCAAGACCAAGATGCACACCGTCAGCAACGAAGTGCTCGATGGCATTCTGCGTGCGGTGGACGAAGCAGAAGCGCATTTCAGCGCGCTGATTCTGTGGCAGACCGAGCCGCCCTTCTCCGCCGGCGCGAACCTGCTGCAACTGATGCAGGGCGTGCAGGAACCGACGCAAGATGCAGGTATGTTCGGTAACTTGAAACAGGCCGCGAACCGCGTCAAATACACCATCGCGGGCAAGGGTAGCATGGGCGACCTGTTCGATGCCGCCATCGGCAACGTGCCCAAAGTGGAAGCGGTGGTCGCCAAATTCCAGCAAGTCTCGCAACGCCTCAAATACGCACAGGTGCCCACCATCGCCGCAGTGGACGGACTCGCGCTCGGCGGCGGCTGCGAATTTTCGATCCATTGTTCGCGCATCGTCGCGACGCTGGAAAGCTACATCGGCCTGGTCGAAGTCGGCGTCGGCGTATTGCCCGCAGGCGGCGGCTGCAAGGAAATGGCGCAGCGCGCGGCGCAGGAAGCGCAGCGTTTCGCCAACGACAACCGCATCGACGTCTTCCCCTATATCAGGCGCTACTTTCAGAATATCGCGATGGGAGAAGTCTCCAAGAGCGCGGAACTGGCGCGCGAGATGGGCTACCTCAGACCGTCAGACCGCATCGTGCTGAACCGCTTCGAGCTGTTGCACATCGCGAAGGAAGAAGCCAAGGCGCTCAACGCCACCGCCTACCGTCCGCCGCTGCATCAGCGCCAGATCGCCATCGCCGGACGCACCGGCATCGCGACGCTGAAGGCCGCGATGGTCAACATGCTGGAAGGCGGTTTCATCTCCGAGCACGACTACAACATCGGCTGCCGCATCGCCGAAACCATGTGCGGCGGCGACGTGGAAGCGGGTAGCATGGTGGATGAGCAATGGCTGCTCGATCTGGAGCGCAAGAACTTCATGGAGTTGTTGGCGACGGACAAGACCAGGGCGCGGGTGGAGTACATGTTGAAGAATGGGAAGCCGTTGAGGAATTAGCGTAATTCGACAAACGAAATATATTTAGAAATTTGGAGTCATTGATGATATCCCCACGATTAGTCGCAAAAATTGAGTCAGAAGAGCCAACCCTTCGATTGGCAGTACTAATTGATGCGGACAACGCTCAAGCTGCGGTCATTGAAGGACTTCTGGCAGAAATTGCAAGATTTGGTGAGGCAACCGTGAAGCGCATATACGGCGATTTCACCGCTTCAACTAGTTCATCATGGAAGAAGGTGTTACAGCGTTATGCAATTAAACCTGTTCAGCAGTTTGCGTACACAACCGGGAAAAATGCTACTGACAGTACTTTAATTATCGATGCGATGGATTTGCTGTACTCGCGAAAATTTGATGGCTTTTGCCTGATTACTAGTGATAGTGATTTCACCGGTCTTGCAATGCGATTACGTGAAGAAGGCCTGACAGTTCTTGGTTTTGGTGAAAAGAAGACACCGGAGGCGTTCCGTAATGCTTGCCATAAGTTTGTGTTTACTGAAGTTCTTCGACCAAGTGCTGCTGTCGAGCCAATATCCCAGTCATCAAGAGTAGAGATCGAACAAAAATCTGTGCTAACTCCAGAATCTTCGGAAACCATAGAGTCGACTCCTGAGTTTCCAAAGGAATTTGTTCTTACTGCACTTGATCAATCAATTGATGATGCGGGCTGGGCGAATCTTGGAACATTCGGGAGCTACCTTACTAAGCTACAACCTGATTTTGATTCTAGGCTTTATGGCTACAAGAAGCTCTCTGATCTCGTCAAAGCCAAGCCTGAAATTTTTATAACCGAAGAGCGACAAGTGCTTGGGTCAACGCAGAAAGTTTTGTATTTGCGCGCTAAGTAGAGCGATTTTTGGTGTTCCACATTGATATAGCTCAGCATCGCAATTAAATTTCAGTGATATAGGGTCAGCAACGCAATTAATTTTGAAGAAGATGCATCAGAATGTTTGAGAGGGAAATACCATGAGCAAACAAGTCCAGGAAGCCTACATCGTCGCCGCTACACGTACGCCGGTCGGCAAGGCGCCGCGCGGGATGTTCCGCAACACGCGGCCAGATGATCTGCTGGTGCATGTATTGAAGAGCGTGCTGGCGCAGGCGCCGTCGCTCGATCCAGCCAGCATCGGCGATGTGATCCTCGGTTGTGCGATGCCGGAGGCGGAGCAGGGCATCAACGTGGCGCGCATTGCCGTGCTATTGGCGGGATTGCCGAATACGGTGCCGGGGTTGACCATCAACCGCTTCTGTTCTTCCGGCTTGCAGGCGGTTGCGCTGGCGGCGGATCGTATCCGCCTCGGCGAGGCCGAGGTGATGATCGCGGCGGGCATGGAGAGCATGAGCATGGTGCCGATGATGGGCAACAAGATCGCGTTCAATCCCGCGATCTTCGAGGACGAGCATGTCGCCATCGCTTACGGCATGGGCATCACTGCGGAGAAGGTGGCGGAGCGCTGGAAGGTGACGCGCGAGGCGCAGGATGCATTCGCGTTGCAGAGCCATCGGCGCGCCATCGCAGCGATCAGCAAAGGCGAGTTCAAGGACGAGATCACGCCGTATCGCATCAGCGAACATGTGCCGGACATGGGCAGCCGCGAGGTGAAGGTGAAGGCACGGGAGGTGGCGCAGGACGAAGGACCGCGCGCGGATACCACGCTCGAGGCGCTGGGCAAGCTCAAGACCGTGTTCGCGCTGAAAGGCTCGGTGACGGCGGGCAACAGCTCGCAGATGTCGGACGGCGCGGGCGCGGTGCTGCTTTGCTCTGAGTCCGCGTTGAAGCGCTACAACCTCACGCCGATCGGCAAGTTTCTCGGCTTTTCGGTGGCGGGCGTTCCACCGGAGATCATGGGCATCGGGCCTAAGGAGGCGATCCCGCGCGTGTTGAAGCAGGTGGGATTGAGCCTGAAAGACATGGGCTGGATCGAGCTCAACGAAGCCTTCGCCGCGCAATCGCTGGCGGTGATCGGAGATGTCGGCCTCGACCCGGCTATCGTCAACCCGCTCGGCGGCGCGATTGCGCTTGGGCATCCGCTCGGCGCAACCGGCGCGATCCGCACTGCGACGCTGTTGCATGGCCTGCGCCGCCGCAAGTTGAAGTACGGCATGGTCACCATGTGCATCGGCACCGGCATGGGAGCGGCAGGAATATTCGAGGCGTTATAGGTGAGTGATGAACTTGTCACCAGGTTGAATGGCAATTGCCATTCGGCGGTTGTGAATCGTGGCGCGCTGGAACATGCGCTGCACGGGCAAGGCAAAAATTTCCTGGGTGCGCTGAAAGAGGATCACGCACACCTGTTCGCTGCTGCGCCACTGTTTGTTTCCGCCGCGCAGGTGGCGCAAATGCGCGCAGTGATCGGGGCGGTCGAAAAAACTGTAGCGCTGCCCGCGTGGCATGCTGCGGTTCGGCAGCAATCACCCGCCCTCCCCCCATATCAACCGCGCACCCGAGGTGTATTCTTCGGCTATGACTTTCACCTGAATGCCGAAGGCGCGCACCTGATAGAGATCAATACCAATGCCGGCGGCGCGCTGCTCAACGCCTTGCTGCTGCACAGCCAACGGAATGTGGCTGTGCCGGGCGAGGCGGCAGCAGCGCCCGATCTGGAGCAAATGTTTCTCGATATGTTTCGCAATGAATGGCGCCTGGAACGCGGTGATGCGCCGTTGCACACCATTGCCATCGTGGACCAGCAACCGCAAGGACAATATCTCTACCCTGAATTTATCCTGGTCAAGCAATTGTTAGAGCAAGCCGGTATCACCGCACTCATCGCCGACCCGACCGAACTACAAACGCGCGGCGGCGGTCTGTATTACGGCGAACACAAAGTGGATATGGTTTACAACCGGCTGACCGATTTTTCATTGCAACACCACCCGGCTTTGCTTGCCGCACATCAGCAAAAGCAACTGGTGCTCACGCCGCACCCGCACGCATACAGCCTGTACGCCGACAAACGCAATCTTGTCTGGCTGACTGATGGCGGGCGCCTGCGCGTCATGGGCGCGGACGAAACCAGCATTGGCACGTTGCAAGCAGGCATCCCGCAGACGCGTCTGGTTGCCGCTCAAGACGCGGAGCTGTGGTGGCAGCAGCGCAAGCAATGGTTCTTTAAGCCTGCCGCAGGCTTCGGCGGCAAGGGTTCCTATCGCGGGGCCAATTTGACCAAGCGCGTGTTCGATGAAATCGTTCAGGATAACTATGTCGCACAGCGCATGACTCCGCCCGGCGAACGCATCGTGTGCGTGGAGGGCGCGCAGCCCGTTGCACTCAAGTTCGACGTGCGCTGCTATGTGTATGACGGCGAGATGCAGATGATTGCCGCGCGCTTATACCAGGGGCAGACCACAAATTTCAGGACACCGGGCGGCGGCTTCGCGCTGGTGCGCGTGGTCGGGTAGAATGGCCACATGTTGACCTATTCATTTGTGGCGGTCGGGGTCGGTGCGGCTATCGGCGCGTGGCTGCGCTGGGGCTTCGGCCTGTGGCTCAACCCGGTGTTGCCGGAGCTGCCGCTCGGCACACTGTCCGCCAATCTGCTGGGCGGTTATCTGATCGGCCTCGCTGTGGCATTTTTCATGCAGCATCCGGGCCTGTCGCCGGAATGGCGCTTGCTTATCATCACCGGTTTTCTCGGCGGGCTGACCACCTTCTCCACCTTCTCGGCTGAAACCATGACACTGCTGGCACGCGGGCAATACGCATGGAGTATGGCTATCATCGCCACCCATCTCGGCGGCTCGCTGTTGATGACTGCGCTGGGTATGCAGACATTTAAATGGTTCCATCAATAGTTCGAATATGAATCCGCGCAGCGGATTCCACCATCGGCACTGAAAGCTGCTGCGAAACCCACCCTTCCTTCGCTCCATCGCGTAAAATTACAACCGAACACTAACGGGCGCCTCTAAAAATCCAAACTCCGTCGCGATACTGCGTTGCTCAAGAAATTTTATCGCTTACATATAAAACATATGCGGCGCGCTAAAATTTTTCTCGCGCCTTGTCTCGCTTAGGATTTTGAATTTTTAGAGGTGCCCTAACTATCACCTCACCGACAATCCACAGCTATTTTGGCCTCAACTTTGCTCACCCCTGAAAAACTCACCTCTCTGTTTTCTCCCGAAGGGGTGCTGGCCGCGCACATCAACAATTTCCGTTCGCGCCCGCAACAAGTGGAAATGGCGCAGGCCATCGCCGAGGTGATTGAAGGCAACAGCCTGCTCATCGCCGAGGCCGGGACGGGTACCGGCAAGACGTTTGCCTATCTCGTGCCCGCCTTGCTGGCCGGTGGCAAGGTGATTATTTCCACCGGCACCAAGAACCTACAAGACCAGTTATTCCAGCGCGACTTGCCCACGGTGCGCGATGCGCTCAAGGTGCCGGTTTCGGTGGCGCTGCTCAAGGGGCGGTCAAACTACCTGTGCCACTACCATCTGCAACGCACGCAGTCCGATGGCCGCTTCGCCACGCGCGAAGATGTGCGCCATCTGGGCGAGATCACGAAATATGCGAAGGTGACGCAGTCCGGTGACAAGAGTGGCCTGGCCGATGTACCGGAGAACGCGTCGATCTGGATGCAGGTGACTTCCACGCGTGACAATTGTCTCGGCCAGGAATGTCCCAACCACAAGGAATGCTTCGTGCTCAAGGCGCGCAAGGAGGCAATGGAGGCCGATGTGGTGGTGGTGAACCATCATTTATTTTTTGCCGATGTGATGCTGCGCGACGAAGGTGTGGCGGAACTGCTGCCCGCCTGCAACACGGTCATTTTCGATGAAGCGCACCAATTACCGGAGACTGCCAGCCTGTTCTTCGGCGAAAGCATTTCCACTTCGCAAATTACCGAGCTGGCGCGCGACACGCGGCTGGAGGCGGCGGCTTCGGCGAAAGACTTTGCCGCGCTACCTGTCGCCACTGACGCCCTGGATAAAGCTGCACGCGACTTACGCCTGATATTCAAGCAGAGTGAAGGACGCATGCCCGCCATCGCGACCGATACATTGTCCGGCTGGGGCGACGCCTTAAGCGCGCTCAACGACAAGCTCGCGCAACTTAATGGTCTGCTGGAAAAACAGGCGGAACGCAGCGAAGGTCTGGAGAATTGCTGGCAGCGTGGGCAAGAACTGGCGCAAAAAATCAAGCAATGGATAGGTGACGCACCCTCACCCCTAGCCCCTCTCCCCGAGGGAGAGGGGAAACATGACTCCCTCTCCCTCGGGGAGAGGGATGGGGAGAGGGATGGTTTTGTGCGCTGGCTGGAAATTTTTCATCAGTCGGTGCAGCTCAACACCACTCCGCTGTCCATCGCTGAAATTTTCGCCAAGCAGATCAGCGGCCATCCGCGTGCGTGGATTTTTACCTCGGCCACGCTGGCGGTGAAACAGGATTTTTCACATTACCAATCCGAAATGGGGCTGCTGCAAGCGCGCACTGCTTACTGGGAAAGTCCGTTCAATTATCTGGAGCAGGCACTATTGTATGTGCCGCAGGATATGCCGGAACCGAACAGCCCCGGCTATACCGAGGCAGTGGTACAGACCGCGTTGCCATTGATCGAGGCCAGCAAGGGGCGCGCGTTTCTGCTGTTCACCAGCTTGCGCGCCATGCAGCGCGCACACGAAATTTTGCAGGAGGAATTCGACCGTCGGGGCTGGAACTATCCGCTGATGCTGCAAGGTGAAGGCTCGCGCAACGAGCTGCTGACCCGCTTTCGCGAGCATGGCAATGCGGTGCTGCTGGGCAGCCAGTCGTTCTGGGAAGGGGTGGATGTGCGCGGCGAAGCACTGTCACTGGTGGTGATCGACAAACTGCCGTTCGCCCCGCCGGATGATCCGGTACTGGCGGCGCGCATCGCCCAGATCAGCAAGCAGGGACGCAATGCCTTCATGGAATATCAGTTGCCGCGCGCGGTCATCAACCTCAAACAGGGCGCGGGACGCCTGATCCGCGACGAGACCGACCACGGCGTGCTGATGATCTGCGACCCGCGTTTAATTGGAAAATCTTACGGCAAGCGTATCTGGCAGAGCCTGCCACCTATGAAGCGCACCAGGGATGAAGCGGAAGCGGTAAAATTTTTTATGTCCGCTTGATCCTGGGAATATGCTGTTGTTACTTCGGCTTTGCGGGACTCGCAGGCATAGGCATTCCGCCCCTTACCAGGCGAACATTGAGCTTATCTTTCCTGTTTATGAACATCGCCCCTTCCGCACCAAAGCTCAGCGCGTAGGCATAGCCGGGATCAGCGGGTTCGGTGGCGGTCCAGAAAAAGCTGGCAGGAGTTCCCGGGAACAACGCTATATTTGTCCGCGGATTAGAACACTGGCGCTCCGTAATCATCGCCAGCTCGGGTACATGCGGTATCCGCCAATCACTGTGTCCGGCATAGCCACCCTGCTGATTGAGCTTGCCCGCCGCATCATGCGCGGCCTGCCAGGTATGAGTACGCGGTGTGCCGGTACAAGTTGCGCCGGACCAGACCTGTCCCAGCGAGCAACGCATCCACGTCAGTTTTGATTGATTGTCGGTCAACGTACCATCGCCATTATCCTTGAATTGCTCGGCATGGATCGACAACGGATAACTTTGCGTATCGCAAATTTGCCCTGCCAGAACCGGCGTGCTGCCCAGCAATAATAAAAATGAAAAATATCTTGTCTTCATTGTTCAGCTCCCTATTTGTAAACCTTTAAAAAAAGCAAGCGGTTTAACCCGCTTGCTTTAAGTTTGTTATATTACAATAAAACTAACGAGTGGTTGCTCTCGCGACCACACGCTGCTTTACTTGTTTATCACTGGCAATACTGGAGCCTTCTCGTTGTCGTATGCAACACCGGATCCCTTTTTAGGGAAGCCAGCACCGGATT
The DNA here is from genome assembly GCA_009885195.1 of Gallionellaceae bacterium. GTDB lineage: Bacteria > Pseudomonadota > Gammaproteobacteria > Burkholderiales > Gallionellaceae > Nitrotoga. Next base: position 5,954 of record VFLG01000078.1, on the reverse strand, counting down.
TAACGTCGAATCCCGCTGTTTGCCTAGTTGCCAAACCTGGCTCGATCTTGACGCCACGGTACAAGTAGAACGCATAGGCTTCCATCGCAATCATATCATCACCGTTAACATCCAGTGCTTTCCCCACTTGCGGAACCATGATGCACCAGTTGATCATGTCGCGTAACGTGATGACCTTCCCCAGATTGGCCTGAAACTTGGGGAATGTATGCGGGTTCGACGCTGCCGCGTCCGGATGACAGTTACCACAAGCCAGCCCGTTGGTTTGCATCGACGGGAGCGTACCGTGCCATAGATCGCGGCCATGATCCACCACAGCAAGCAGTGCCTTTTCCTGATCCGCCAGCTCAGCCTTGGTAAACGGCTCTCTGGCTATTGCGGGGCTAGCCGCAAGCAATCCGATCAAGGCAACAGGGGCGATCAAAGCCATGGCAACATTAAAACGATTTTTAGTAGTCAGTTTCATCTCTATATCTCCCTTAGATTTTGAAGCCATTTTTCATAGTTGGAGTCAAAGACTCAGCAAACGGCTTATACAGCATCTTACCTGCAAAGTCGCTCTCCAAGTCGATGAGCTGGCTACCCATGCCATCCTCAAAATTGCCCGGATCAGCACGAAGCTGCTGATGCTCCGGATAGGCCTGTTTCACAGGGGGGTAAGGCCATGGCCAAGAGGTGGACATGGTTCCCACAGACCCCATGTTGCCGATTTTGTTGTAAACCGTTTGATGAACGTGCCCGTGGAACGACATGACACGCACAAACTTCGACAGAATCTCGCGGATCTCCGGTGCATCCGAAGTTTGGAAATTCCAGCGAGGGTAGTAGTCCCACAATGGCGAATGGGTAAAGACAACGATAGGCGTATCCGATGCCAGCTTCTTCACATCTTTCTTCAGCCAATCAAGCTGCTCCGCCTGCACACCCCAAGGACCGGCAAGAGGACTCTCCAGCATTTCCATAACGCCCATTCTTTCCAGTGGAGTCATGCCAGCTCCAGTCCAGAAGTCTTTCACCAGGATAGAGTTCATCCCGATAAAATGCACGCCCTTGTGGTCGAACGACCAGTTTTGAGGACCGAAATGGCCGCGCCATGCCGCACCCATATCCAGATACCAATCGTGTTCGCCGGGAATAACCTTGAGCGGCATTGTAAGTTTGGAAAGAATCTTCTTGCCTTTATCCAACTGATCCGCAGTGCCATTCTGCGCAATATCACCACAATAGAGTACAAAATCAGGCTTCGCTTTGTTGCAGTCAGCTACTGCCTTTTCCAGCATCGCATCAAACTTGTGATCAGCATGGCTGAAAAGATGCGCATCAGTCAGTATCGCGAAACGGAAAGGGCTTACTTTACTCTTGCCCACTGCCGCCTCGGCCACTTGCACCATCCCGAAGTTGACACCCACAGCACCCGCTGCAATTGTGGCCAAACCAGCCTTGCCCGTAACAGTAAAAAAATCTCTCCTGCTCATCTTGTTAAAGTCAGTCATTTTCTTCTCCTTTTAATCATTAGCATGCAATAAACCCGTCAATCTATCGGGTATCAAAAACACCTGCTTGCTTCTAGAGTTCTGCAACATTTTTGCTTTTCTGTTGATGGCTCAAATCCCCCAACGGTAGACATATAAGGCGAAACGCATGTACTGATCAAATGAATTGTATGAATCAGAGCTATTGACAGAATCAATCATCCCAAGCCGGACAAGCCGAAATTAAAGTAGGGGGTGAAGGCCGCGAGGCCGCAACCCACCCTACAATCTTTACCCATCCTACGCCGCTGACAGAATTCGCCATCATTCAAGCCCTTGCCACTGCTCGATAAACACAAAATTCTTGTCATAATTTGAGGTCATTTGACTGGTATAGAGGGCGCGCTCTAAACCCAAGTGCAACACTCTTTCATGAAAGAGTGTTGCACTTGGGTTTAGAGCGCGCCAATTGTATGGTATCTTCTAATCTATTTTATATAAGGCAAACCATGACACTGCAAGAATTGCGCTATGTAGTGGCACTGGCGGATGCGGGACACTTCGGCCACGCGGCCGAAGTGTGTTTCGTCAGCCAGTCCACGCTTTCTACCCAGATCAAGAAATTGGAGGATTATCTCGGCATCGCCTTGTTTGATCGCAGCCTGAAATGCGTGGCGCTCACGCCAGCCGGTCGCGAAATCGTGGATTCCGCCCGGCGCATCATCGAAGAAGCCAACCGCATTTCCGAACTATCCCGGCAAGTCAAAGATCCTATGGTTCGCGCCATTCATCTTGGCGTTATTCCCACGCTTGGGCCGTATTACCTGCCGCATGTCTTGCCCTTGGTGCATGAATACTTCCCCAAATTACGCCTGTTGCTGCGCGAGGAAATGACACCCCATGTGCTTGCCCACTTGACCGAAGGAAAGCTGGAAGCGGGCCTGCTGGCGCTGCCTTTACCGGTCGACGATCCCGCCATGGAAATCGTGCCGCTGTTCTGTGAGCCGTTCTTGGCCGCCGTGCCCGCCGACCATCCCTTGGCCGCAGCAGATGAGGTGCATATCGACGAGCTGGTTCATGCCGGTCTGTTTTTGCTGGAAGATGGACACTGCCTGCGCAATCAGGCATTGGAGGCTTGCCGTCTGGCGGGACTCGACAATGAGGAAATTCGCGCCACCAGCCTAGAAACACTCCGCCAGATGGTCGGCATGGGGCTGGGGGTCACTTTGATTCCGACACTGGCCGGCATGCAATCTCACGACCTAGGTACCCGTGTCGCACTGCGTCCGCTCGCCTCCCCCGGCGCTGCACGCGTCATCGGGCTGATCTGGCGGCGGCGCTCACCGATAGCGCCTACCATGGCAAATTTGGCGAAGTTCCTGAAAGACTTGTTACCACCGGGGACTCTGGCGGTGAAATGAAGGGCACCGGGCAGAACTGACGAGCTGGCACACATCCTGTCAGTGCAGGTGACCCGAACGCTGTCGAAAAACCTGTCCTGCCAGTTTGACCAGCCATGCAAAAATTCATGCTATGCGTCTGGGCCGGGGGCTTTCTTGCGTATCTCCAGCAGCCACAGCACATAGCCGGACAGGGCATAGCCCAGAAACAGCAGAAACAGCACCCCGGGTGGATAGCTGGAAATCAGGATTAAGAACAATGCGAACATCACGATGACCATGAATGGCACGCTCTTGCGCATGTTGATATCCTTGAAGCTGTAGAAGCGCACGCTGCTCACCATACTCAAGCCGGCAAACACGGTAAGGGTGACGGCATACCAGCGCAACTCGCGGCCGCTGAATTCATTGTCCAGCATCACCCAGATGAAGCTTGCAATCAACGCAGCGGCAGCCGGGCTGGGCAAGCCCTGAAAGAACCGCTTATCGACCGTTTCGATATTGGTATTAAATCGGGCCAGCCGCAACGCCGTGCCCGCGCAATAAATAAAGGCAGCGAACCAACCCAGTTTACCCAAGTCCCTGAACGCCCACTCATACATCAACAGGGAAGGCGCCACGCCAAACGACACCATGTCGGACAGGCTGTCATATTCTGCGCCAAATTCGCTTTGGGTATGTGTCATGCGCGCCACGCGCCCATCCAGGCCATCCAGTACCATGGCAATGAAAATTGCCACGGCAGCATATTCAAACTTGCTATTCATCGCCTGCACAATGGCGTAAAAACCGGCGAACAGGGCTCCTGTGGTCAGCAGATTGGGCAGCAAGTAAATGCCGCGCCTGCGCAGGTTCAGCGGTTTTCGATTATTCAGTTCGGGCATGATATGTGTCCGCAGGGTTACTCGGTGCCGGGCTCTCAGTGTCGAGCCAAGATCGCCAAGATCGTACTGGTTGCTGATACTTTATCACCAATCGCCACTTTCACGGTAGCCGTCAGCGGCAGATAGACATCCACGCGCGAGCCGAAGCGGATAAAACCGTAGCGCTGACCACGCGCCACCACGTCACCCTCTTTCACATAGCACAAAATGCGCCGTGCGATCAGCCCCGCCACCTGCACGCAAGTAATGTCCTGTCCGTCCGCAGTCTTTATTAGCATGGCATTGCGTTCGTTTTCCAGCGAGGCCTTGGCTAAATCAGCATTGACGAACTTGCCCGGAAAATATTGAATGCGCTGCACCGACCCGTCCACCGGACTACGGTTGGAATGCACATTGAACACATTCATGAACACGCTGACCTTGATGGCATCGCGCTGCGCATACGGATCCTGTGTGCGTTCCACCGCCACGATGCGGCCATCCGCCGGGGATAGCACTGCATCTGCATCCTGTGGAATCTCGCGCGGTGGATCGCGAAAGAATTGCAGCACGAACAGCGCGATGATCCACAACGGAATCGACCAAGCTGCGCACCAAACAGTGGTAGCAAGCGCCAAAATAATCGAAATAGCCAGAAACGGCCAGCCCTCGCGGGCGATGATGGGGTGGGGATAGTTCATAGCTGGTAGCCAGTAGCTGGTAGCCAGTAGCTCATCACCCCCAGCCCCTTTCCCGTAGGGAGAGGGCGCTACAGGCTACGTGCTACCGGCTGCAAGCTTAATTTTTAGATTGATCAACCAGCTTATTCTTGCTGATCCAAGGCATCATGGCACGCAGTTGGGCACCGACTATCTCAATCGGGTGCTCTGCATTCAAACGACGACGGGCGGTCATTTCAGGGTAGTTGGTACGGCCCTCCAGAATGAAGCGCTTGGCATAATCCCCGTTCTGGATATTTTTCAACGCTTCCTTCATCGCGGCCCGCGCTTGATCGCCGATTACCTTTTGGCCGGTCACGTATTCGCCATATTCGGCATTGTTGGAAATCGAGTAGTTCATGTTGGCGATGCCGCCTTCGTACATCAGGTCAACGATCAGTTTCAATTCATGCAGACATTCGAAATAGGCCATTTCCGGAGCGTAGCCAGCTTCGGTCAGGGTTTCAAAGCCCATCTTCACCAACTCCACTGCGCCGCCGCACAGCACGGCCTGTTCGCCAAACAGGTCAGTCTCAGTTTCTTCACGGAAATTAGTCTCGATTACGCCGCCCTTGGTGCCACCGATGGCTGCGGCATAGGACAGCGCCAAATTTTTTGCCTTGCCGGATTTATCCTGATATACGGCAATCAAGGAAGGCACACCGCCGCCTTTCAGATATTCGGAACGCACGGTGTGCCCCGGGCCTTTTGGGGCAATCATAATCACGTCCATATCCATGCGCGGCACGACCTGGTTGTAATGAATATTGAAGCCGTGGGCAAACGCCAGCGTGCCACCCTGCTTCATATTAGGCGCGACTTCATCGTTATAAACTTGCGGAATATTTTCGTCTGGCAACAACATTATTACTACGTCGGCGTCCTTAACGGCTGCCGCGACTTCTGCAACCTTCAGTCCGGCGGCTTCGGCCTTCTTCCAGGAGGCGCCATTCTTGCGCAGGCCAACAGTCACATTGACGCCGGATTCTTTCAGGTTCAGGGCATGGGCATGGCCTTGCGAGCCATAGCCGATAATATTTACTTGCTTGCCCTTGATTAGGGATAGGTCTGCGTCTTTGTCGTAATAAACTTTCATGTTGGCCTCTATAAAAATAAATCGGTAAAAATTACAGTTTCAAAATCCGTTCGCCGCGCCCGATGCCGGAAGCGCCGGTGCGCACCGTTTCCAGAATCAGGTCGCGCCCTATGGTCTGTAAAAAGCTATCCATCCTGGCGCAGGTATCGGTCAATTCAACGGTGCAAGTCGCGTCCGACTCATCTATCACTCGCCCCTGAAAAGTCTCCGCGATACGCTTGAATTCCTCACGCGCCGTGCCTACAACACGCACCTTGACCAGCATCAACTCGCGTTCCAGATGTTCGCCTTCGCTTAGATCCATCACCGCCGCGACGTCTATCAGCTTGTTAAGCTGCTTGTTGATTTGCTCGATGACTGAATCCGAGCCGCTGGTGACGATGGTCATGCGCGATAGTGTTGGG